>JBOGJF010000458.1:0-8061 GCA_050747785.1 Vicinamibacteria bacterium | reverse complement strand
GAAGGTCACCCAATCCGCGGAGGGGTGCGTCACCTCGGGGAACGCCATGCTTCGCTAACGCGGATCGCGAGCACCTTACCGCGGGCGCACTCGAAGTCGTCCGAGAGCACGGTACAGTCCACCCAAGACTTCTTACCATGATGCTCTCGGACACGCGCTTTAAGTGTGACCGGCTTGTCGATCGGTGTTGGGCGGAGGTACGTGACCTCGAGAGTCGCCGTCACGTACCAGATGAGCTCGCCGGTGCCAATCTCTCTGCCCTCGCGTCGATAGGCATCGGCGATGGCCGTGCAGATCGAATGGCAATCGATGAGGGTGGCGATGATGCCGCCGTTCAAGACGTGCGGCGGCCCGGCGGCGTGGTGAGGGGAAGGCTCCCACGTGCTCACTGCCTCGTCCCCGGACCAGAAGCTCTTGAGGCGAAGTCCTTGGTGATTCTCCGCGCCGCATCCCCAGCAGAGATTGGACTGGAAGCGATCCTGGAAGGCGCGTTCGCTCATCGCCGCATTGAAGCAACAAGAGACCACCAAGTCAAAAGGGATCTCCTGATACCGTGCGCTCGAGTTGTTGATTTGGTACACTTCGGTTCCCCGAAGAGGAACACCTATTGAAGCAGATATGGCGTGAGCCGCTGGTCCACTTTCTCGCCCTCGGTGCTGCCCTGTTCCTTTGGTACGGGGTCAGCGGGGGTGGCCCCGCGTCGGACCGTCGAATCGTTATCACTCCAGGCCAGATCGATCAGATGGTGGAGATCTTCGGCAAGACCTGGCAACGCCCACCCACGCCGCAGGAGCTAGCGGGGCTGATCGATGACTACGTGCGCGAGGAGGTGCTGTTCCGAGAGGCGATGGCGATGGGCTTGGATCGAGACGATACCATCATCCGGCGCCGCCTCCGTCAGAAGGTCGAATTTCTCGCCGAGGACTTGATCCCCACCGCCGATCCCACCGACGAACAAATGGAGCAGTTCTTGGCCAAGAATCCCGGGCTCTTTCGCATCGAGCCAAGAGTGAGCTTCCGGCACATCTATTTCAGTCGGGATCGGAGAGGTGACACCGTTGCCGACGATGCGGCGAAGTCACTCGGTCCACTACGTGCGGGAGGCGACCCCACGACGTTCGGGGATCCGATCCCCATGCCGGAGGACTTCGAATCGGTTTCCGGGCGTGATGTCGCGGGGCTTTTTGGACAGGACTTCGCCCGTGAGCTGATGCAAGTAGAGGTGGGTCGATGGACGGGCCCCCTGGAGTCGGGGTACGGCCTGCATCTGGTGTTCGTTCGGGAGATCGCGCAAGGTCGCCTACCGGACTTGGATGAAGCGAGGGAGGCCGTGGAGCGAGAGTGGGCGAGCGCCCGCCGTCGGGAGGCGAACGATGCCTTCTATCAGAGCCTCCGCGAGCGGTACACCGTGAGCGTGGAGTTTCCCGACTGGGCTCAGCCCTCGCCAGCCGCTCCGGAGTCCGCGCCGTGAGACGGTTGACGTTTCTTCTCCCGCTGCTCTTGAGCGTGCCGGGGAGCGCCGGCGCTCACGAGGCGCGTCCCGGGTTTCTCGAGCTCCGCGAGGTTGCCCCGGATCGGTTCGAGCTTCTGTGGAAGCAGCCGGCTTTGGGCGAGATGCGCCTGCGGATCAACCCGGCCTTTCCGCCCGAGTGTTCGCTGGAAGGGACGGGGGATCAAGAAATGATCCCCGGGGCGCTCTTATGGCGCACGACACTGATCTGTGAGGGAGGACTCTCGGGCAAATCGATCTCCGTTGTCGGGCTGGAAGCCACGTTGACCGATGTGCTCGTGCGCGTCCACCATGCGAACGGTGTCACGGAGACGCATCTCCTGAAACCCGCCTCGCCCTCCATGGTCATCGGGGGGAAGGGGCAGGGGCCCGCGGCCTACGTCACGCTCGGCATCGAGCATATCGTCCTCGGCATCGACCATCTCCTGTTCGTCTTGGGATTGCTCCTCATCGTGAAGGACCGCTGGATGCTCGTCAAGACGATCACGTCTTTCACGCTCGCGCACAGTATTACCCTGGCCATTGCCACGCTGGGCTACGCGGGTGCGCCGGTCATGCCGCTCAACGCGGCGATCGCGCTGAGCATCCTGTTCTTGGGACCGGAGATCGTGCGCTCCTGGCGCGGTGAGACGAGCTTTACCATTCGTCACCCTTGGGTGGTCGCTTTCGCGTTCGGGTTGCTGCACGGCTTCGGCTTCGCGAGTGGACTGACGGCGATGGGACTTCCTCGCGCGGAGATCCCGTTGGCGTTGCTGTTGTTCAACGTGGGGGTCGAGCTTGGTCAGTTGATGTTCGTGATACTAGTTCTATTGTTGGAACGGTCCTTCCGTACGCTCGAGATTCGATGGCCGCGATGGGCGCAGGTGATGCCTGGCTATGCGGTCGGGACGCTGGGAGCGTTCTGGGCGATCCAACGCTCGGCCGTTCTTTTTGGGCTAGGTCTGTGAACGCCAATCGTCTCGATCGCCGTCTATTCGTTGCCGTCGTCGCGATCGCGCTCGTCTGGCCCCGGCTTGCCATGGCTCACGTGCAGAGCGGTGAGGCCGCGGGTTTCTGGAGCGGGCTCGGCCATCCGATATCGGGGCTCGATCACGTGTTGGCGATGATTTCGGTCGGGCTTTGGGGCGCTCAGCTCGGGGCGCCGGCCGTTTGGGTGCTCCCGGTAACCTTCCCGATGGTGATGGCCTTTGGAGGCATGCTGGGACTTCTAGGTCTCGGGCTCCCCGGGGTCGAAGTCGGAATCGCCCTGTCGGCGGTCGTTCTTGGCTTCATGATCTTTCGAGAAGCGCGTCCGCCTTTGTGGGTCGCGGCGGTGATCGTGGGTTTGTTCGCCATCTTCCACGGTCATGCGCACGGCACCGAGCTTCCTGTGGGACAAAGCGGTCTTCTCTATAGCATTGGGTTCGTGGTCTCGACCGGGCTTCTACATGCCACGGGAATTGCGATCGGCCTCGTCCACCGCTGGTCGGCGGGTAAGCTCGCGCTCCGTGCGGCCGGAGTCCTGGTGGCGGTTGCGGGTCTTACATTTCTTTGGAGGGCTATGGCGTGAGCCGGAAAAGGAGGCTCCAAAAGCTCTCGCCGACCGCGATCGCTGTCGCGACGGTCTTGGCCTGGCTCCTCCCCGTCGATGCGAACGCGCATCTCCTGAACACGGGATTCGGACCCTTCTACGACGGGCTCTATCATCTATTACTGACCCCCGAGGATCTCGTCCCGGTGGTGGCTCTGGCGCTCCTGGCCGGCCTGCGCGGGCCACGTTTCGGGCGCTGGTCCCTTTTCGTTCTGACCGCGGCGTGGATATCGGGCGGCGTGTTGGGCCTGCAGCAGCCAACGGAGGTTTCCCTACCGCTCCTTACCGCGGTCACATTGCTTACCCTCGGGGCGTTGGTCGCCGCCGATCGCCCCTTGCCACTGCCGGTGGTGGCGGCGCTCGGACTAGCTCTCGGTCTGCTGCATGGTTACCTGAACGGCACCGCGATGGCGCAGGCGGGGCTCGGCTTCACCGGGCTCATCGGGATTGGTTGTGCCGTCTTTGCCATCGTGGCTCTGGTGGCGGCATTTGTGGTCTCGCTGAAAGTACCCTGGGCTCGGATTGCGGTGCGGGTCGCTGGAAGCTGGATCGCCGCCGTCGGCATGCTGTTGCTCGGCTGGACGTTTCGAGGTGGAAGCTAGATCGAAGCGATGGGGTGTGCCTCGTACCACTCCAGGGGTGCGGGCAGGGTACGTGAAGCAAAACTCAAATGAATGACGCGCCGGCTCTGCGCGGTTCTCGCGGCGAAAGAAGCATGTAGCAGCAGCGGCCTCATCGCCAGCAAACCCCCTTGCGGTATGGGGCAGCTTTCGACCGTGGCGTCCCTGGTGAACTGCGGAATGCTGTCGGTGGGAAGGCGCCCGAAGTTGTGGGAGCCGGGGATCACCCTTAGCGCGCCCTCCTCCTCCCGACATCCATCCAGGTAGACGCGTAGGCTCATAAGCGCGTAGAGCACGTAAGGTGGCGCCTGCACGTGCTGGATCCCTGCTTTCATCGTCCAGGGTCCGAACCCGGTCGTCTCCTTTCTCTCGCGAACCGTGATGGTTGCGTCCTGGTGCCAGGGCACCTTCCAGTTCGCGTTGGGCCGCTTGTCGAAGAACATCGCGCCGACCAGCAGTGCCTGAGCTCCGAGGCATGATTCCACCAAAGACTTGATGACCGGAGCGCCGAGCGCGCGTTGGATCCTGGGCGCGAGGCCCAGAAGATTCCGGATCGCGTAGATCCCGTCGCGGGACCGAACGCCGGGGCCGTCTCGTACCGAATCGACCGCGTCTGTCAGCTCGGCCAGCAAATCGGCGTTCAGAGCATCCCGCACGATGGCAAAACCATCGCGCTCGATAGCCGCCGCGTGGCCCGCGATCGATTGTGTTCCCGAAGCAGTCATCCGCTCGATTCCCGGCGTGATGTTAGTGGACGGCCGTGTCTTGTGCAAACAGGCTACTCGAGCCCTTGAAGCGGAGAGCGACGAGAAAGCCGATGACGATCAGAAAATTGATCGTCAGAATCGACGATGCCATGAAGGCTCCGTAGAGCGGTCGGCCGATCAGATCGTAAATGGATAGGGCGATGACACAGAAATTGACAACCAGAACAACCCGCCACGGCAGCGAGTAGTGAGAATAATTCTTGATGATGAGGGTGACGGCGAGGACCGACATCAACAGCGTGTAATCCCATCCCAGAGGCGAGACCAGTGGGATCAGAGTGAGCAGGAGAGAGCACTCCAGCACCATGGGCGAACGAGATCGGGCCCCAGCCCGGATCACGAGAAGGACCAAAACGGCTAGAATCCCTATCGTCACGCCGGTCAGGAGCAAGGAGACGTCCTGACGATGCGTCCATTTCATGAAAAAGGCGATGAGGGAGATGTTGTCGTTCGAAAGGAATAGAGTCGGCGTCGATTGAGACAACGTGGAGGCCCACTCCCCTAGTAGGGCGAGATTGCCGCTCGGTCCGTAGAAGACGGTTGGGAGGAGAAGCGCCAAGACGATGGCAGCACCGCCCGCCCCCAGCGCCGGCCACCGTTTGGTCACGATGAAGTACGGGAGGAAGATCGCGGCGTAAGGCTTGAGTGAGGTGGCGAGCCCCCACAGGAGCCCGGCGCGTTTCGTGTTGAGGTGTTCTGCGCTCGGAGTCGATTTCAAGAACCCTATCATGCCCAACAGGATCAGCGTGGCAAGGATGTTGATCTGGCCCAGCGCCATCTCGCGGAGGAAGAACTTGGCGAGAATCAACGGCGGAAATACATAAAGCGTCATACTTGCGGTGCCCTCGCCGGCGGTCAGGGTTTTCGAGAGGTGAAAGACTAGGACGGCCCCACCGACGAGAGCCACATACCAGATCACTTTGGCGGCTTCGAGGGGGAGAAGGGAGAGCGGGAGGTAGACGAGTGCGGAGAAGGGTAGATACTTGAACATGAAATGCCCGTCCTCCACTCGATAGAGCGGCTCACCGGCGGCAAGACGTGCGCCGGCCTGGTAGTTCACGCGAAAGTCGACCATATCCTTCCGAATTCGGATGACGTAGATGGCGGTAAAGAAGACGAAACCGGCCAGGAGGAGAAGTGCCCTTCGCTTGGTGAGCCAGGACGGAGGCATGGAACCGGGCGAAGCCTACCACAAGGAAGAGAGCGCGAGCGAAACAGGCGAGCCGGCTTTTTACAGGGCCGATGCTTTTTGATACCTTGCGGGTCGGAGGTAGGCACCGATGTTCAGGACCCTATTCCCCGTTCTCGTCGTCTCGCTAACCGCTAGCCAGGCGTTCGAGCCCGCCCGTGCAGAGCGCCTGAGCATGCGAGGCACACCGTTCAACACGGCGGCGGCGGGAGTCGTGCTGACCGAGCTCACCGTGGATGCGAGAGGTCTCGTGACCGACGTGCGCGTCCTTCAGGACCTTGCACCCTTCACCGACGTCATGCGAGGTTCGGTGCGCGGTTGGACGTTCGCCGCGGCACGAGAAGGAGGCCAGAGAATCGAGTCGCACGTTCTGGTGGCAGGCCTTTTCCGGCCGGCGATGCTCATGTTTCCGGCACCCGATGGGGTCCGGACACCGGAGGGAGCGCCATCGGAGGATACACCCCTTCCCACGGGCCTTGCGGTCCCTCCTTACCCGCCGAACGCGATCGGCGATGCCTACGTGGTGACGGAGCTCGAGATTGACGAAAGCGGAAGCGTCCGCTCGGCAAGCACGTTGACGCCAACCTCCGGTTTCGATGACGCCGCTCTCTCCGCTGCCCGGCAGTGGACTTTCCGTCCCGCGAATAGAGAAGGAAGCTCCGTTCCGGTCTTCGCCTATCTGGTCTTCGGTTTCCGGCAACCCAACTAGCTCATTCGTGGAGGGAGTGGCTTGAAGCAAGAAGAGCCAACTCCACAGTTACGGGTGACCACGCCAGCGGGGGAGACACGAATTCTGCGCTTGGAGGGAGAGCCCGTTTCCCTGGGGAGATTGGCAGACAACACGCTTTGTTTTCCTGAGGACGACGGGCTTTCGCGCCGCCATCTCGTGATCGAGAAAGAGAATGAACAGTGGGTGGTCAAGAATTTGGCGAGCAAGAACGGCACCTTCGTGAACGGTATGCTCATCGAGGACAAGCACGCCCTTCGGTCCGGGGACTGTGTGATCGCGAGCTCGGTGGTGTTGAGTTTTGCAGTGCCGACTTTCACGGGCCGCCCAGTCACGTTCGAGCTCCCGGCGAGTGACAGGGAGCTGAGCGCCGAGAGGACGTCCCTCAAGGAGATTCTGTCCTCGAGACCGCCGGACGCCAGCATGATCTCCGAGGTCGTGCGCGGCTCCGGAAAGGACGGCGCGATCTGGGCCTTCCTTCGTGCCGGGAGGGAGCTCGCCGCTCGGCGACCGCTCGCGGAGCTCTTCCAAGTGACGCTCGACCTGTCCCTCGAGGCGGCGGGAGCGGAGCGTGGCGCCTTGCTGACGCTCGACGACGCCGACCGCCTGGAGGTACAGGCGTCGGTGGGCGGCGAGCTTCGCATTAGTAGCACCGTCCGGGACAAGGTCTTGCGCGAGAAGACTTCTCTCTTGGTTCGGGATGTGCTCCGCGATCAGCTCCTGAGGAGCAGCGAGACGGTTGTCGACGAGGGTGTGCGATCGCTCATGGCGGTGCCCCTGCAGACCGAGGACCGCGTCATCGGCCTCATGTATCTCGATACACTGGACGCAGGTCGTCATTTCACGACCGACGATCTGAACCTGCTGACCGCGATGGCAAACGTCGCCGGCATCCGCATCGAACGCGAACGCTGGGACCTCCAGAGGCGTACCCTGATTGCGGAGAACGTCGCAAGTCTCGGCCGTTTGGCCGCTGCCTTGAGCCACGAGTTCAATACTCCGCTCGGAGCCTTGAGGAGTGCGGTGGACACATTGGTCCGTGCCGCCGCCAAGCGGGGAACCGCACTTCCTGAGGAGCAGCAACGCCTGGAGCTGGTGCAGGCCGACTTGCGGAAATCCCTCGACGCGTCGCTTGCTCGGATGGAGGAGATCATCTCGCGCATTCAGCGATTCACGAATCTCGATCGCTCCGAGATGCAGGCCGTCGATGTGAACGAGGTGCTCGAGGACATCGTCGCGCTCGGAGAGACGGCGGGGGATTCTAGTGATGTTTCCGTGAAGCTCGAGTCGGCGGACGTGCCGTCCCTGCTTTGCCACCGACAAACGCTAACGACGGCGCTCTCCAGCCTATTCCGCTACGCCGTGGAAGCGGCGAGGCGGAAGGGAGACGGTGGGGAAGTCCGGCTGGTCCCTTGTTCGATCTCGGGTCGGCTTGAGGTTCACGTCGAGGACAATGGCGGCGGGATGCCGGATGAGAAGCTCGCCCGTTTGTTCGACCCGGGGTTTCAGATCGCAAGTGGTCGGGTCGCCGCCGGGAACTGGACCCTCTTCGCGGCGCGCCAAGCCATCCTCGACCAAGGTGGCGAGATCCGCGTGTCGAGTGTACTCGGCAAGGGGACGACGTTCGTGGTCAGTCTACCGAGGACGCCCGCACCGAGCACCTAGCAGGCTGCTGAAA
>JBOGJF010000457.1:0-9313 GCA_050747785.1 Vicinamibacteria bacterium | reverse complement strand
TCTCGGCGGAGGCGACATGGGACTCTCCGGCATCTCGGGTGCCCTGCAAACCGATCTGGATCTGCTGATCATCCTGTACGACAACGAGTCCGCGGCCAATACGGACATTCAAGCCACCGGCTTGACTCCGTACGGTGCGCAGACGACGTTCACCCCTCCGGGGGCGAAGCACCGCATCATGCACAGGCGTTGGAAGAAAAATGTGGCCGCCATGCTCGCAGTGGGACATCCAACCTGCCGCTACGTGGCCACCGCGAGCGCGACGTTCCCGGCGCTGGATTTTCTCAACAAGACCCGCAAGGCTCTCGCGATCGGCGGGCCGACGTTCATCCACACGTTCGACCCCTGTCCTAAGGGTTGGGACTTCCACCCCGGCTACTCTCGCGAGCTGGGAGAGCTGGGCATCAAGTCGGGGATCTTCCCTCTCTACGAGATCGTCGACGGCAAGCTCTCCTACACGTACGATCCTCGCAAGAGGGGTCGCATTCCCGTACGAGAGTACATCGAGAAGCAGGGACGTTTCGCCCACTTCATCGACGAGGACTTCGACTACATTCAGAAGCGGGTGGACGAGATGTGGGACGAATGGGCGCTCCCCGGAGTTACCCCCTTCAAGGGCGGTCTGGAGCTAGCCGCATCGGCGAAATAGTCGCACAAGAGTCACTGAATCCTGCTGCGCCCTACTGCGCAACGGAATGGCCGGCTCGCGGGTATCCGCGAGCCGGTTTTTTTGCCTTCGACCGGCATGTGCGGCGACAGGGGCCGAGCTTCCGTGGCCGGCGTTAGAATGGGAGGATGGCAACGGAAGCGCGCCGCGTCACGTTTTGGCCGGATTGGCCGATCTGGCTCGCGCGGCTCTCTGCTTTCGCCCTTCTACCCATCTCCCTTCTCGTGCTCGAGCTGGGCTTTCGATATCCGGAGCAAACCGAGCGCTTCTACGGCGAAGGGCTCTACCCTGTCGTCGCAACCGCTCTCGGGAGACTGAACGGCCTCGTTCCCTTCTCCGTCGCCCAAATCCTCATCGTGCTCGCGTCGATCGCAGGGGTTTTGGGCCTCACGTTCCGGCGTCGAGGGCCTCGACATCGTCCCCGCCTTGCCACCGCTATCAAGGCGGTGACCTTTCTCTGGATCGCCATCGGCGTCCTCGCCGTCTGGTTCGTAGTGTCTTGGGGACTGAATTACGCGCGGCCAGGCCTGGAGGAGCGGCTCGCTCTCTCCACGAGCGAGATCCGAGTGGAAGAAGTGCTCGACGCGGGGAAAAGAAGCGCTCGACGCGCCACCGAGCTCCACGACGCCCTCGCGCAGCCCGTCGATCGGCCGACCCGGCTGACGGTGAGCTTCACGGATCTCAACGACGTCATCGACCGCCGGTTGGGGGACCTGCGTCTTCCCGGCGACCGGCTCGAAGCGCCCACCTCCCCGGCCAAGAAGCTGTGGGGATCGACTCTCCTCTCCTACCTCGGCCTCAGCGGGATCTTCGTGCCCTTCACCGGAGAGCCGTCGATCAACGCGCTCGTCCCCGATGCCTCGTTACCCATCGTCGTGGCGCACGAAAGGGCTCATCAGCGCGGAATCACCGACGAGGGCGAAGCCAACCTCGTAGCGTTTATGACCTGCGCGGGAGCGGCCGACGAGACCTACGTCACCTACGCAGCGTATCTCTATGCCTCGGCTCATCTACTCGGTGCGGCTTCCCGGCAGGCACCGGAGGAGGCTCGAGCGGCCTGGGAAGAGCTGGGACCCGGGCCTCGACACGATCTCGAGGCGATTCGGGAGTTCTGGAGCCGTTACCGCGGAACCTTGTCGGTCGCGGCGAGCCGCGTCAACGACGTCTACCTTCGATCGGTGCGAGTCCCGGGCGGAACCCGAAGCTATCAGAGGATCGTTGAGTTGCTCGTCGCCCTCGACCGCAGAGGTGACCTCTGAGGTGGCCGGGAACGGATCTCAATTCGGGAAATACTCGTTGAAGCGAAGGGAGAGATCGACCATCGTCTTGAGCCCGAAGGCGGTGGCACCCTCCCCGTAGAACTTCCAGCTCTTCTCGAGTAGAAACGGGCCGGCGATGTCCAGGTGCGCCCACGGCAGGCCCTTCGGCACGAACTCCCTTAGAAAGAGCCCGGCGGTAATCGCTCCCGCGTTCTTGCCTCCGACGTTGTTGATGTCCGCGTAGGGTGTCTTGAGGCTCTCTTTGTACTCTTCGACGAGCGGGAGCTCCCAAAACACCTCACCGTGGTTCTCGCCCGAGCGAATGACCGCCCGCACGAGATCCTGGTTGGTTCCCATGATCCCCGCGACGGATTCACCCAAAGCCCGAACGACCGCGCCGGTGAGCGTTGCGATGTCGATGACGTGGGTGGCTCCTTCCTCCCCGGCGCGCGCGAGACCGTCGCTGAGAATCAGCCGTCCTTCGGCATCGGTATTGTCGACCATGACCGACTTGCCGTTCTTCGCGACGAAAATATCGCCCGGTCTTTGAGCCCAATTACCCGGGAAGTTCTCGGCCGTGGGCACGATGCCGGTGACCCGCAGCGGTGGCTTCAAGCGTCCGATGGCGGACATGGCATAGATGACGGCCGCGCCACCCGCCATGTCACCCTTCATCGTGAACATTCCCTCCGGCGGTTTCAGCGAGATTCCACCGGTGTCGAACGTGATTCCTTTTCCCACCAGCGCCAGGTGATGGCGGGACTTACGATGCGGCTCATAGCGAAGGATGATCATCCGCGGGGGGCGCACGCTGCCCTTACCGACCGCAATGAGCCCCTGATAACCCTGCCTCGCCAGCTGTTTCTCGTTGAGAACCGTAATCTTGAGACGGTTCTGCGACGCGACCCGCTTGGCCGCTTGGGCCAGCGACTCGGGGTAGACGACCCCCCCCGGTTCGTTGACGATGTCCCGACACCGGTTGACTTCCTCGGAGACCACCGCGTAACGCTTCAGCCTTTCCTCAGAAGGGGACCGATCCTCCGGTCGCACGACGATGGAAACCGAGATGTCGGTGTCCTTCGGTTTCTCCTTCTTGTACTTGTCGAAGCGGTAACCACCGAGCAAGAACCCTTCCACGACTTTTCCCACGAAGGCTGCGCCGTCTTCCGAGCTCAGAAAAAACGCGAGCCGGCCGAGATGGTAGCCCCGGGCGTAGTCGAGCGATTTGGCGGCGAAGATCTTGACGTTCTCCCAGAGGTTGTAGCTCTTCGACAGCGTCGTCGAGAAGATCAGCAAGTGCTCGATCGGAGACTGGGGTGGGAAAGTGTGAAAGATCTCCCGCTTCTGGCGTTCTTCCTGAAAATTGCGGCGCGCGTCCTGAAGGACACGGTCGAGCTCAGGTTGATCGACCACTGAGAGCGTGGTATCCGGGTCGAGCACCGCAACGGCCAGCTGCGCTCTCACTCGTGAAGGTGGTTGCGTGACTACGGTCAGCTTCATCGTCTATTCCGCCTCGTCTTCGTATTTCTCCTTCAACTTTTCCACGACCGCCGGATCGGCGAGCGTCGTCGTATCGCCCAAAGCCGTTCCGGCGGCAATGCTTCGCAACAAGCGACGCATGATCTTCCCGGAACGAGTCTTGGGCAAATCGGCGGTAAAGAGAATCTCGTCCGGCCGAGCGATAGCCCCTATCTTTTTGACCACATGTTGTTTAAGGTCGCTCGCCAACATGGGGCTCACCTCGACTCCTTGCTTGAGCGTGACGAACGCCGCAATCCCCTCACCCTTTATCTCGTGGAGCGTCCCTACCACGGCAGCCTCGGCGACAGCGGGAAAATCCACCAGGGCGCTCTCCACTTCCATCGTGCTGATACGATGGCCCGCGACGTTCAGAACGTCGTCCACGCGACCCAAGATCCAGAAATAACCATCCTTGTCTCTCTTCGCTCCGTCCGCCGGGAAATAGATCTCCTTGGACCATTTGCTCCAGTACTCCTTCTCGTAGCGATCGGGGTCACCATAGATGCCTCGTAGCATCGCGGGCCACGGTGTCCTGATAGCCAAGAATCCTCCTCCCACTTCTATGGATTTCCCTGACTCGTTCAAGATGTCTGCTTCGATGCCGGGAAACGGTCGCGTCGCCGAGCCGGGTTTCAGAGTCGTCACTCCGGGCAGCGGAGTAATCAGGATCATGCCGGTCTCGGTTTGCCACCACGTATCTACGATGGGGCACTTTCCTCTCCCGATGTGCTCGTGATACCAAATCCACGCCTCCGGATTGATGGGCTCGCCGACCGTTCCCAGGAGCCGAAGAGAGGAGAGATCGTGTTTGGCTGGCCACTCGGTTCCCCATTTCATGAAGGTCCGGATCACGGTGGGTGCGGTGTAGAAGACCGTCACGCCGTACTTCGCGACAATGGACCAGAAACGATCGTTTTCCGGCCAGTTCGGAGCTCCCTCGTACATGACGCCGGTGACACCCAAGGAGAGCGGGCCGTAGACGAGGTAGCTGTGGCCGGTCACCCAGCCGATGTCGGCGGTACACCACCAGACGTCGTCCTCTTTGAGATCGAAAACCCATTTCGTCGTTGTGTAAACGCCGGTGAGATAGCCTCCGGTCGTGTGGACGATGCCCTTGGGCTTTCCCGTCGTACCGGAGGTATAGAGAATGTACAGCATGTCCTCGGCGTCCATCGCCTCGGGCTGGCATTGGTCGGGAACCTCCTTCATGAGCTGGTGCCACCAGTGGTCGCGACCCTTCTTGAAGTCGACCGCGAAATCCCCCCGATTCACGACCACGACATGCTGGATCGAAGGAGTACCCTCGAGAGCCTCGTCCGCCATTTCCTTGAGAGGGATGACGTGGCCCCGTCGGTAACCTCCGTCGGCGGTGACAAGCACCTTGGCCTCGGCATCGTTGATGCGGTCGCGAAGCGATTCCGCGCTGAAGCCGCCGAATACGACGCTGTGCACCGCCCCTATCCGGGTGCAGGCTAGCATGGCGATGGGGAGCTCGGGGATCATCGGTAGATAGATCGCCACCCGGTCTCCGCGTCCGACTCCGAGACTCTTCAGAGCGTTGGCGAAGCGATTGACTTCGCGATAGAGATCCCAGTAGGTAAGCGTACGGGTGTCGCCCGGTTCCCCTTCCCAGATCAGCGCGGCTTTGTTTCGACGCCACGTCCTGACGTGGCGATCGATGCAGTTGACGCTCACGTTGAGCTTGCCATTCACGAACCAACGGGCATGAGGGGGCTTCCAGTCGAGGACTTTGCTCCACGGCTGCATCCACTCCAGCTCGCCGGCCATACGAGCCCAAAAACCCTCTCGGTCGGCGGCCGCCTCTCGAAAGACATCCTCGTCCGCGATGGTTGCCTTTGCTCGAAAATCGTCGGGGGGCAGGAACTGCCGACCTTCCTCGAGCAGGGCTTCGATCTCCACCGACTCGTCTTTTCTCTTGGCCATCCCCGGGCCTCCCTAGAATCACGCTCCACGGCGGCGAGCGAACAACTTTTCGCGACGCGGAAAGTGAACTATAATATTTCTAATCAATCCGTTCCAATCGAATAACTGGTTCTCGCGGAGCGCGCCGATGCTGAATCTGCCTATCTGGGTCTTGCTCTGGTCGGGAACACTCTTGCAACCGGTCGATGCCCCGCTGGGAGCCGTGTTCGAGAACCGCCGCCTTCACATTCGAGTCCAGGGTCCCGCCGGCTGGCGGTTGGTCCAGGACGGATCCTCGGAGGACGAGCCCATCGAGTTCTGGAAGGAGGGAGAAGGAGGACCCCGCATCCAGATCGCGTCGTTTCCCTACCCATTGTCCGATGGCACCGACATCGATGAGGTTCAGGAAGAGCTGGCCCGGGCGCTCGTCGAGAGATTCCCGACCCTGCGCGTCGGACAGGAGAGGAGACTGGTCCACCAGGGCCATCCCGCCATCGAAGTCACGGCGACGCTTCCGGTCGACGACACGTACTACCATGTCATCCAACGGAGCCTCTTCGCGCGGGGGCGGATCTTCATCATCACCTGTGCGTCGTTCGAGGGCTCTTTCATCGCCGAGCTGCCCGTTTTCCGGGCCTGCCTGGATAGCGTCGAGATTCTCGATGAGATCTTCGACTTCAGGTCCACGAACCAGGGCGCGCCTCTCGTGACTTCGCGGACCCTCGGAGGATTCTGTTTCGGCCTACTACTGTTGGGGCTCCTTCTACGACACGTCTCCGCGACCAGACTGAAGCGCATGACTCTGTGATCCTGCAACCATGCTGATCCCCCTCACTCACGAGCAGATGACGGTCCAGAGACTTCCCTGGATCACGATCCTGATCATGATCGCGAACGTCTACGTGTTTCTGGTCACCAACCCACAAGCGCAGAGAGAGGAGGAACGCCTCTACGGTGTCATAGAGGAGCTCCACGATTTCGCGGCGCGAAATCCGGGAATTGCCGAAGAGCACTTCTCGAACGAGGAGAGCCTTGCCGAGTACCAGACGCTGGTCGCAAGGCTCCAAGAGGTCAACCAGGACCGGTTGTTCGGACGCCACGGCTTCGTCCCCTCCCACCAGGAATGGGTCGATGGATTGAGCTCTCTCTTCCTCCACGGCGGATGGATGCACCTGCTGGGAAACATGTATCTGCTATGGCTCTGCGGTTGCTGCATCGAAGATATCTGGGGCCGTCCCGTCTATGCGGTGCTCTATGCAACCAGCGGGTTGGCTGCCTGCCTGGCACACGCCGCGGCATTTCCCGACAGCCAGGCACCCCTGGTGGGCGCCTCGGGCGCCATCGCCGGCCTCATGGGCGCCTTCCTGGTCCGGCTTCATGCGACGCGCATACGCTTCTTCTACATGTATTGGATACATTGGGGGACCTTCTACGCACCTGCTTGGGTCATGCTCCCGTTGTGGCTCTCGAGTCAATTCATCTACGCGTTCATGCACGACGAGGCGAGTCCGGTGGCATTCTGGGCTCACGTGGGAGGGTTCCTCTTCGGAGCCGTGGCCGCGCTCTTCATCAAGCTCACGCTCGCGGAAGAAGCTTTCCTCGCCCCATCCATCGAGCAGAAGACCACTCTCTTTGCCCAGAGCCCCCAGGTGAGCTCGGCCTTGCATCACATCGAAGACGGTCGTTACCAAGAGGCACTCCGGTCCTTGCAGGGCGCCCTCGGCCACAACCCCGACGACGTGGACGCACTGGACCTCGCCGCCCAGGCACACCTGGCGCTGGGTAGCGAGCGTGCCGCCGCCGAAACGTACGCCCGTAAGGTTCGCAGCCACTTGAAACGTCGGGAAAGAGATTTGGCGCTGGATGCGTACGCTGAACTGCAAGCAACTGGACAACACGTCGCGCTCGCCGCGAGAGACCTTCTGGCGCTCGCGCCCGCCCTGGTCGAAGCGGGCCACTCTGGGGAAGCGGAAGCGGCCTACTGGCGCGTCATCGACTCGGCCGACGACGACGCTATCAAGCTCCGAGCGTGCATGGCTCTGGTGGACCTCTACGTGTCGGATGGACAGGGCAAGCGAGCCCTCGAGGTCCTCGCCGCGGCTGCTCCTCTGGCCGATGGCCTGCCGGAATGGAAACCACGGCTCAGAGAAAAAACCGAGGCCGCCAAAACGCTGGTTCCGGCCACGATGCGTCCTGTCTGACCTTTAAGACGGCACTAAAATCGGCTCGCCGACCGTCACTCCAACATCTTGCCGCGCGTTTCGGGAATGAAGGCAGCCAGGGCGGCAGAGGACAAGAAAGCGACGGCGGTTAGATTGAACGCTATCCCGAGACCATAGACCTCGGCGAGTTCACCAACGGCGAAGGGGGCCACCGCACTCGCCAGGCGGCCGATATTGTAGGTCAGTCCCTGAGCCGTGGCACGGATGCGCGTCGGAAAGAGCTCCGCGCTGATGGCACCGAAACCAGAGAAGTAGCCGGTCCCAAAAAAGGCAACGAAGGGCCCCAAGAGAAGCAAAGCGGTTGGATGGCGCGTACTACCGTAGATTGGCACCAACACCGCGGCCACCAGAAGGTAGAGGAGGTACGCGCGCCTGCGTCCCAGAGAATCCGCGATGAACCCGAAGGTCGCGTAGCCAAACCATTGCCCGACGGTGAGCACGATAATCCAAACCGAAGACCCGACCACCGTCAATCCAGCGCCTCCTTGATCGATCGGAAGCTTCAGATAGCTCGGGATCCATGTGAAGAGCCCCCACCAGGCGAACATGGTGCCGGCGTTCATGAACGTCACCAGAAGCGCGTTGCGTCGGTACGGGCCAGAGAAAACCGTGCGCAACCCGATCGAGGCTCTCTCGCTCGGCTGTCCACGTGCTCGAAGCCAGATCTCGGGCTCGGGAACCCGCGTCCGAATCCACAACGTGAGCAAAGCGGGGGCGATCCCCACGAAGAAAACCGCTCTCCAACCGAAATGGGGTAACAGCAGGGCCGTGACCGCGGCCGCGACCCCGTAACCGACCGCCCAAGAGCTTTGCATCAAACCCATGGCCTTACCTCGATGCTCGGGAGGCCAGGTCTCCGCCACCAGCGCGGCACCGCTCGCCCACTCCCCGCCCATTCCCAGCCCGAGGAGGACTCTGAAGACGGCGAGCTGGAAGACGGTCTGCGCGAACCCACAGGCGAACGTGAAGACCGAGTAGACCAGAATGCTCAGCATGAGCGCCTTCGTCCGTCCTAGCCGATCCGCCAGGACCCCGAAGAGAACGCCTCCCAGCGCCGACGCAAGCAGGGTGAACGATGCGAGCAAGCCGCCCATGGCAGCATCCATGTTCAGGCTTTGCATCACCTCGAGCAGAACCAGCGCGTAGAGCTGAACGTCCATGCTGTCCAGCATCCAACCGAGCGATGCGGCGATGAGAGACCGTCTCTGTTGCGGAGTGATCTGGTGATACCAAGACTCCGTCGGTCGCATCGGTTCGGATTCTACTAGAACATTCGCGCGCGCCGCCCCGGAAACAAAATGGCGCGACCGCGTGGGCGTTTCACTACGTCGGCTGCCGCGGAAATTCCTCGTGGGGGCGGTAACTTTCTCGGACCATGGACGTTAAACAGTCGAACCCGCGGCACAAACATTGCACTTCTGGCCGCCGAGGCTGGCAACGGTGTCCACCGCGCATCCAAGGAAAGTCGGGAAGTACGACGTCGTATCCGTCCTCGGGCACGGCGCGATGGGTGTCGTCTACCGCGCCGTCGATTCCGCCCTCGGCCGGCAGGTCGCGATCAAATCCATGTCCGCCGACCTGGCACCCAACTCGGATTTCCGACTCCGTTTCCTTCGCGAGGCCCGAGCGGTCGCGCAGCTGCAGCACCCCAATATCATCACCATCCACGAGCTCGTGGAAGAGGGAGAGACCGCCTACATCGTCATGGAGCTCCTCGAAGG
>JBOGJF010000456.1:0-4720 GCA_050747785.1 Vicinamibacteria bacterium | reverse complement strand
ACAGCATGCTGGTAAAGGTCACGGCGTTCGCTCCCCACTTTCGTGACGCTTGCGCCAAGCTGCTCCGCTCGTTGCGCGAGTTCCGCATTCGCGGCGTGAAAACCAACACTCGCTTCCTCGAGAACTTGATCTCCCACCCCCGCTTCCTCTCGGGAGACACGACGACTGTTTTCATCGATGAGACGCCGGAGCTCTTCGAGTTCCCCCTGGGCCGGGATCGAGGTACGAAGCTGCTTCGGGCTCTCGCCAACGCGGTCGTCAACGGTCCTCCGGGGATGAAAGCCTTCGTGAAACGGCCTCCGACTCTGTTCGCCCCGACGCCGCCGGTGCTCGAGCCCGAGGTGGCCCGCCGGAGGCCCGAAGACGGACCGGCCATGAACGTCTTGAAGGCAAAGGGAGCGGAAGGGTTCTCGCACTGGCTCAAGGAGGAGAAGCGACTCTGGATCACCGATACGACCTTCCGCGATGCGCACCAATCGCTCCTAGCCACCCGGGTTCGGACCGCCGACATGCTGGCCATCGCACCGGCAACGGCCCGCATTGGAAGCGAGCTCTTCAGCATGGAGATGTGGGGCGGTGCGACGTTCGACGTGGCCTATCGCTTCCTTAAGGAAGATCCTTGGGATCGCCTGAGACTGCTCCGGGAAGCCATACCCAACATTCCTTTTCAAATGCTGCTGCGCGGGGCGAACGCGGTGGGCTACAAGAACTATCCCGACAACGTGATTCGCGAGTTCGTGCGCTGCTCGGCGGAATCGGGTATCGATATCTTTCGCATATTCGACGCTCTCAACTGGGTTCCCAACATGAGGCTCGCCATGGAAGAGGCGGCGCGGGCTGGCAAAGTCGTGGAGGCCGCGCTTTGCTATACGGGAGACGTGTCCGATCCCAAGCGAACGAAGTACAACCTCGACTACTACGTTCGACTCGCCAAGGAGCTCGCCGGAGAGGGCGCCCACATCCTGGGCATCAAGGACATGGCCGGCCTCCTGAAGCCCTACGCGGCCCGGATTCTGATTGAAGCTCTGCGAGACGAAACGGGCCTCCCCATCCACCTTCACACTCACGATACAAGCGGCAATGGCGTCGCTACTTGTCTCATGGCTTGTGAGGCGGGAGTGGACGTCGTGGACCTCGCTCTCTCCAGCATGTCGGGACTGACCAGCCAACCATCTTTGAACGCCGTCTGCGGTGCCCTGAGAGGACATCCGCGCGCCCCGGCGCTCGACTGGGAGGCAATGAACGCGCTCGCCATCTACTGGGAGCAGGTGCGCAGCCACTACCAAGTGTTCGAGTCCGGTCTCTTGGCGAGCACCGCCGAAGTCTACGAGCACGAGATTCCGGGTGGCCAATACTCCAACCTTCGCCCGCAGGCCATCCAGCTCGGTCTGGGCGACCGCTGGGGAGAGATCAAGCGGAAGTACCGCGAAGTGAACGACGCCTGCGGTGACATCATCAAGGTCACGCCGACCTCGAAGGCGGTGGCGGACTTCGCTTTGTTTCTCGTGCGGAACGACCTCACGGTCGAGGACGCGATCGCCAAGGCCGCGCGGCTCGACTTCCCGCAATCGTTCGTCGAGCTCATGTCGGGAAGGCTCGGCCAGCCTCACGGAGGATTCCCTCGCCGGCTTCAGGAAGCCGTGCTGAAAGGCCGCCCGGCGTTAACCGATCGTCCCGGAGAGAGTCTGGCGCCGCATGATTTCGGGAAGGCCCGAGAGCGGCTGGCGAGTCGCCTGGGTCACGCTCCCGACCAGGCAAGGCTACTGAGCGATGCCCTCTATCCCGAGGTGTTCAGCGACTACCTGGCGTACCAGGATTCCTTCGGAGACGCTTCCATCCTTCCCACGCCTTGCTTCTTCTACGGACTCCAGGTGGGCGAGGAGGTGAGCGTCGACATCGAGCCCGGCAAGACGCTCATCGTGAAGCTCGTCGCCACCGGGGGATTGACGCCCGATGGGCATCGCATGGTTTACTTCGAGCTCAACGGGCAGCCGCGCGAGGTCGTGGTGCGTGACCTCAGCGCCGACGTCACGGAGCCGAGACGCCCGATGGCCGATCCCACCGATCCCCTCGACATCGGTGCGAGCATGCCCGGCAAGGTTTTGAAGATCCTCTGCGAGGTGGGCGGTCGCATCGAGCCGGGTACTCCTCTGCTCGTGCTCGAGGCGATGAAGATGGAGACCGTGGTCACGGCGTCGGCGGCGGGGGTCGTCGAACGTCTGGAAGTCGCGGTCGGCGATCAGGCGGTGGCTGGGCAGCTCCTGGTACGCCTCCGCCCCGAGGTCTGAGGCTAGTACCCATTCCAACTGTTGGTGCCGAGGACAACAGCGGTTCCTGCCGCGCCGGGGTTGAGCCTGGCTCATCAGCTGCCGCCGGCCGAACGCCGACCGACACCGACCCGGGGTCTTAGCCGCAGGAAGCCTCTCGACACCACAATTTGAAGTCCGACCCGGGACCTCTTACGATGGAATCAGGACCCAGAGGAAGCGAAGCGAGGACAAGGTAAAGGCAGCTACTCTTGCAACGTTTATCCACCTACACCGCGCCCAGCGCGCAAGATAACAATCCATCACCCACACCAGGCTCTCCGCAAAAAGAGGTTCTGGGGCACTTATACCAACGCCGTCCCGCAGGCGAACCAAATATACAAAGCCGCCCCGCTATCTTTACGTCTTATCTTCATCTTATGACTTCCTGTTATGCCGACGAGGGGGTAGCCAGGAATCCAAATGGGAGCCTTTCCCGATAACGTCGGCGAGCTGGTTGCCGAGCGAACGGTCGTGTTGGAGGACGGCAGTGGTGTCAGGCGAACCATTCTCGTCAAGCTTTGTAAGCCGGAGCCAGACGGGAACGATTGGGCATGTTCCTATCAAGTTATAGGTTTCGAGAGGGAGATGGGCCTTCGGGTCATGGGAGTTGATGCATTCCAGGCCCTCCTCCTGGCTATCAAGGGTTTAGTGGTTGACCTCGAGGTTGAAGCTAGACGTGTTGGCGGGAGGCTCGATTGGCTGGGGCAGTCCACAGGTGGGTTTCCTGTATCACAAGGTGAGAAGGGTACGGTGGAATGGTGACGGGGCGGCATAACCCGCGGATCGAGCGGCCGATCGGCGCCGGCATTTTAGTAAAGGAAAGGCGGAAGATGGCACCGCTCGCCGCTCATCCGCCCTGTTATATGGTCTGCCGATTATATGGTCTGCCGAAGTGGAGTTATACTGTAACGAGGGGTGCAGAGATATGAGGTGGCAGGACCACATCACGGTTGACCCAGCTGTGTGCCACGGGAAGGCCTGCATCCGGGGCACGCGAGTCATGGTCTCTGTCGTGCTCGATAACCTCGCGGCAGGTCTTACTGTCGAGGAAATTCTTAAGAGCTATCCCTCCCTCACTAAGGAATCAATCCAGGCGGCCATCGCCTATGCGGCGGAGTTGGCGCGGGAACGCGTCGTGGCAATGCCGCAGTCCTGACCGTTGGCCAAGCTCAAGGTAGACGAGAATCTCCCAGGCGAAGTAGCAGCCACACTGGCCCGGGCGGGTCATGACGTCGCGACCGCGCTTGAGCAGGGCATGGGCGGCGCGCCGGATAGGCAAGTCGCAGAGCAGTGCCAAAGAGAAGGGCGAGCCATCGTGACATTGGATGCTGATTTTGCTGACATCCGGTCATATCCGCCGCATGACTTTCCCGGTCTGGTTGTGCTGCGTCTGAAACAGCAGGATAAGCCGCACGTCGTGGAGGTTTGCGAACGTCTCGGAACGGCGTTATCGAGCGGGAAGCTGGAGGGCACGTTGTGGATTGTCGAAGCGGGGGGCGAATCCGGATTCGAGGAGACGAGGATTCGGAGTGACGTCGTGGTTGCAAGGTGCATGGCCGTATAACACGCCGTTCGAGCGGACGATCGGCGCCGGCATTTTAGTAGACGAAAGGCGCGGGGTGGCAGCGCTCGCCGCTCAACGGCCCTGGTTAGGTGTCAGACCACACATGTCGCAGGGCAAGGCTCACGGAGTCGACCGTCAGTATCAAATGGCCTGTCGCGACGTACTTACCCATCGGAACCCAGAACTCGCACCATGGTCTGGCGACGGAATCGACGTCCCATTCAATTTGCCCGACACGACGTGGACGTTTGACGTCGCCCTCAAAGCACCAGATGGCTCCGCGGTCGTCGCTGAATGCCGTCGAACCGTAGGCGCTGTCAAGCAAGGCGACGTAGCGGAATTCGCATTCAAGGTCGAGAGTCTTCGGCGGACAATCGGCAAATCCGTGTCCGCATTCTTCTTTGCTAAGACAGCGCATCAACTCGGCGCAGTCCGCGTTGGGCAGTATTGGGGGGTCGAGGTTGCGCTTCTGGACGAAGATGCTCGACCGCCTGGCTTCAACCTGACGTTTCTCGGCTACGACGCCAAGCGCGATCGAAAGCTTCGACGCATCATCATGCATACCGAACCAGGCCAGGTTCGTCTCACCGGCTTCGACGCCACACTTACGCATGTGGAAGGCGATGGAAGCTCGGAAAGTCGCTAGTCAAACCCGATGACGCCTAACCCCGCGTTCGAGCCGACCGCCGCAAGCGCGCTTCGCTTGCTTGCGGTTCCCTCGTCGCTTCGCTCCTCGGCGGCGGCTCAACGCGAACGTTCGACGGACTTCCCAAGGGCCAACGCACAGACCCGGCTACAGAGTCCATGGGCCGTGTGGCCTGACTGAGCTTGATGCCCGTGGTCGCTT
>JBOGJF010000455.1:0-3200 GCA_050747785.1 Vicinamibacteria bacterium | reverse complement strand
CGGCGACTTCGCGCCTGCGGGCGGGTTGAGGACTCCACCCGCCCCGGGGATGAAGCCCGCTCAGCAGGGCGGCGACACGGTCTACTTCGCCGACCTCGCCGCGCTGGTCACCGTATCGGACGACGGTGGGAGCTCTGGGCGCCTGCGGGACGAGCTGCAGATACTGCCCCCCGGGGACATTCGCAATTGCCTGCTCGCGTTGTCGAGCGACGAGTCTCTCCTCTCCTCCCTGTTCCAACACCGGTTCGAAGGAAATGGAGACCTTGCCGGACACAACTTCGGAAATCTCTTCCTGGCCGCTCTGACCTCGGTGACCGGCGACTTCTACTCGGCGGTGCGCGCGGCCTCCCACGTCCTTGCCATCGAGGGCCGGATATTCCCCTCCACGACCGAGAGCGTCTCGCTCGTCGCGGAGCTCGAAGACGGAAGCCTGGTAGAAGGCGAAACGCGCATCAGCAGCTCCACGCAGCCGATTCGCCGCGTCTCGCTCGATCCCCCGAACTGTCGTCCCCTCGAGGACTCGTTGACCGCGCTTCGAGAGGCAGATCTGATCCTCCTCGGGCCCGGCTCCCTCTACACGAGCCTCATTCCCAATCTTCTCGTCCCCGGCGTTGCCGACGCCATCTCGGACTCCAAGGCCCTGGTGGTCTACCTCTGCAACATCATGACCGAGCCGGGGGAGACGACCCGGTTCGGACTCGAAGAGCACGTCGAGGCGCTGCTTCAGCACTGCCCCGATCTCGAGCTCTCGTTCGTTCTCGCGAATAACGCCCCGGTTCCCGAGGCGACGCTCAGACGCTACCGCTCGGAGGGTGCGGATTTTGTGGCTATCCCCGAGTCTCACGGCGCGGTTCCGTGCCCGGTGGAGGCCCATGACCTTCTGGCCGTGGGAGAGCCCGTGCGGCACGACGGCGCCAAGACGGCCGCCGCCCTGCAAACGTTGTTTCACCGCGCCCGCCTTGCCGCTTCCGCGTCTTCGTAGCCGACGAGCCCGCTCCACAATCGTGTTAATCTAGGTCCACAGGAATGTCATCGCAGCTCACCCTGGTTCTATGGGCCGGGCCCGGTCGGATCTTCGAGAAGGATCTCCTCGGTCGCCCGATGTGGCAGCGGACTCTCGAGGCCGCCCAGCCCCTGCGGCCACGCCGCACGCTGCTCGTGTCGCACGAGCCCCGACCGAACGCTTCCGACCCACTGGACGAGCGGGCCGGGCCGGACGGTGTCGAACGGCTATCGAGAAAGACTCTTCCCGGGGCCCTCTCTCGAATCCAGGGACGGCTGCTCGTCTTACCCGCGGAGATGCCCTTGGTCAGCGCGCGCACGCTGCGGCGCCTGGTGGCCGCTTCCCGCGCGGGCGTTCCCGGCCTCCTATCTGCGGAGCGGGGAATGAAGGCCTCCGGATTGAGCTGCACCGCCTCTCGTCTCAGGAACGAACGCGTCGCCTTGCGGAACGGTTTCGACTCGCTCGGTCGAGACTGGCCGAAAACCAGGACACTCACCGCGAAGTCCGAGGAGCTCCTCCGAGTACGCACCGCCGCGGATTGGGCCCAGGCGGTCCAGGTGCTCCGTCGGAGATCCTGTGAGCGTCTCATCGCGCGGGGTGTTCTCGTCGACGATGCCACGACCGCCCATATCGATCCGGACGTGACCGTCGGCCGCGGCACCCGGATCCGCAGCTGGGTCGTGATCGAGGGCGCGAGCCGAATCGGAACCGAGTGCGACATCGGGAGCTTCTCCCACATCGTCGATTCGGTCATCGGCTCACGGACCGTGCTCCTCGACCATTGCTACGTTCGCTCGAGTCGCATCGGCCGGCACGCCCAGGTGGGCCCGTTCACTCACATCCGGCCCGAATCGACAGTCGGCGACCGGGCGAAGGTCGGTAATTTCGTGGAGATGAAGAAGTCGACACTGGGCACGGGAAGCAAGGCGCCCCACTTGACGTACCTGGGCGATGCCGAAATCGGCCGACGGGTCAACGTCGGTGCGGGCACCATCACGTGCAACTACGACGGTCAGGCAAAGCACCAGACCATTATCGAAGACGGGGCGTTCATCGGGAGCGACGTGCAACTCGTGGCACCGGTCCGAGTCGGTCGCGGCGCCTACGTCGCCGCGGGCTCGTCGATCGTCGAGGACGTTCCCGCCGGCTCACTCGCCATCGCTCGCGCTCGTCAGGTCGTCAAGGAAGGCTATGCGCGACGAGGCGGGCGCTCGCGGACCAAGAGAAAGATTCCTTAAGACATGTGCGGCATCATCGGTTACGTCGGCCCGAAACCGACCGTGGAAGTCCTGATCGACGGGCTCAAGCGGCTCGAGTATCGGGGCTACGATTCGGCGGGGCTTGCGGTCGTACGCGATGGATCGCTTCGCGTCCTCCGGTCCGAAGGTAAGCTCCAAAACCTGGAACGGCAGCTGAGCGGCGCGGATCTCGACGGAACCTACGGGGTCGGTCACACGCGATGGGCGACCCATGGCCGTCCCAACGAGGAGAATGCGCACCCGCACCGTGACTGCACCGGGACGCTGGTCGTCGTTCACAACGGCATCGTGGAGAACTACCTGGATCTGAAGGCGCGGCTCTCCGCCGAAGGGCATCGCTTCGTGACCGAGACCGACACCGAGGTTATCGCTCATCTGCTGGAGAAGCACTGGAAGACGAGCCTCGAACAGGCCGTCGCCGACGCGTTGAAGGAGATCGAGGGTGTCTTTGCCTTCGCCGCGTTGTCGGCCAAGGATCCCGACAAGGTGGTGGCCGCCCGGAACGGCCCCCCTCTCGTGGTCGGGCTCGGTGAAGACGGAAAGGAGGCGTTCATCGCGTCTGACGTGCCCGCGTTCCTGTCGCACAGCCGACAGGCTGTCTTCCTCGACGATGGCGAGGTCGCGGTGATTGGTGCCGGAACGCTTCGATTGATCGGCCGTGACGGCCGCGACCGGCACCGCGAGCCCACCCGAATCACTTGGGATCCCGTGCAAGCCGAGAAACAGGGCTTCAAGCATTTCATGCTCAAGGAGATCTACGAGCAACCGCGAACGATCCGGGACACCTTGTTGGGACGCTATTCCCTGGACTCGGGAACGGTGCACCTCGAGGAGATTGGCTTCAAGGAAGACTTTCTCGAGCAAATCGAGAAGATCACCATCCTCGCCTGCGGCACGAGTTGGCACGCCGCGCTGGTGGGCAAGTTCCTCATCGAGGC
>JBOGJF010000454.1:0-4260 GCA_050747785.1 Vicinamibacteria bacterium | reverse complement strand
GCTTGAAGATCATCTGGTCGGCGCCGTCGTTCTCCATGATGATGGCGAAGCGATCGAAGCTCTTGATCCGCCCGCTCAGTTTCGTGCCGTTCATCAGATAGACGGTCACGACGATCCGCTCTCGTCGAGCGTGATTCAAGAAGCTATCCTGTATGTTAGGAGGCTGTTTCTGCATGTACCCCTTCTTCGTTGAAAGGCCCCATAGGCTCAATGGCCTCAATAGACTCACCGCGTTCAATTGATTCATGACGCCCGGTGGTACCTTCGTCGTCCCCAATGGGAGCGAAGTCCCCCCGAGCACGGAGGTACTCTTCGATTCTGTCTCCAGCTTCCGGATCATCGCCGCAACACGTAAACCAAACCACCCCCTCCTCCCTCCGGAACCAGGTCATCTGTCGCTTGGCGTACTGAAGCGTGGCCTTCACCGTCATACGCCGCGCTTCATCGAGGTCGATCTCACCGGCCAGATACTGTGCTACCTGTCGGTATCCGATGGCCTTCATCACCGGCGCATCGCGCCCGAACTCCTTCAGGATGCGCCCCGCCTCCTCCACCAACCCGTCGGCGAACATTCCGCGAACGCGGCGCTCGATGCGCGTCACTAGCTCGGGGCGCGTAGGAGCCACGCCGACCAGCGCGGCATGATAGCCGACCAGCGGGCTGTTTCGCTCCCGCATGAGGTCGCTCATCGGCCGCTTGGCAAGAAGACGAACCTCCAGCGCGCGAACCGTGCGGACCAGATCGTTGGGGTGGATTCGCCCCGCCGAGGCGGGATCGACGCGATGCAGCATGCGATGCACGAACTCTCGACCGCGTCGCTCCGCGATGTCCACGACCCGGCTTCGTATCCGGGGATCGCGACCCGGCCCTTCGAACAACCCGTGCCGCAACGCTCGTAGATAGAGCCCGGTGCCCCCCACGACGACGGGGACTCTCGCTCGGCTCCGGATGTCGTCGATGATGGGAACCGCGAGGCGAATGTAGCTCGCCGCCGAGAACCCAGGCGATGGATCCACCACGTCCAACAGATGATGCGGAATGCCGCGCCTCTCGGAGACGGAGAGCTTTCCCGTTCCGATGTCCGCACCGCGGTAAACCTGGAACGCGTCGCAGCTCACGACCTCGGCGGGAAAACTCCCGGCCAAACGCAGAGCCAGGGCACTCTTACCCGCTCCGGTGGGACCGACGATGACGAGGAGCGGGGACTTCTGGCTCCTCATCGGGGCGTTTCCTAGGCACTCAGCCAACGGAGTACCACGAGAACGAAGATCAGGCAGCCAACCGTGACGGCTCCCACGATTTCGCTGGTCTGTAGCCGCGGCAGACTCGAAGCCTCGAGCCGATCCCAAACCCCTCGGATCGCCACCCCTAGACCTGCCGGCGCCTTCGGGCTCACTTGTCTCCTCTCATGGTCCGAAAGACCTGGATGAGCTGTGCCTCGTGCGACGCCCCCAGCGTCCGCTTCACCGCCAGCAGCTCCGCATAAAGGAGCTCGTTGAGCGCTTCCACCAGGCGGTTTCGGCGTTCGAACGGCTTGATTCGAGTCACGTTGATCTCAATCTGCTGCGGATCGAGCGAACCATCGCGCCGTAGCCTCGCCCGCTCGTACAAGGAGTTCGGTCGGCCCTTGAGCTCGCCCAGATACTTCTCCAAGATGATCTCGGCAATGGGCCCAACCTCCCCCGACATGTGTCGAAAGAGATACTTGTACATCTCATTGTAGAGCTCGACCATGCCGCGATAGTCAGCGCGCTCGATAGCTTCCGGATCCAGCGGTGCGTGCTTGCGTCCCTTGACGGCGATCACACCGACGGCCATGAAGGTATGGAGGACTTTGCGCGTCTCGGCTTCTCCGATCTCGCTTTCCTTGCAGATCTCGCCGACGGTTCTCTTCCCGTTGACCTGTCTCAGAACGTGTTCCTCGTACGCCTCGAGCGGCACCGGGGGAACCTTGTCCGATCGTTCGAGAATCGTATCCACGGGAACGAAATGATGGCTGATCGGCCCGGCGCCACTGATGCGCCGAATTCCCTCGATGATGAGCCCCTCGACCTCGAGGTTGATGGTGATTTTTTCTCCCCGCGGGCGATCGCTCTCCTCGAACTGGAACGAGCCTTCCTCCCACGTGAAGAGGCTCCACACGATCTCCCTTACCTGCTGTTCGATTCCCCACCAGAGATCACCCGGAGCCAGCACGCCACTCTCGATCAAGGCCTTGCCCAGGCGTTGCCCGCCGCGAATCCGCTGCGAGAGTCGAAGATACTCATCGGCAGATATCTTGCCGCCCCGAAGCAAAACCTCCCCCAATCGATCTTGACTCAGGCTCGACGCGGCAAAGACGACTCTTCCATCCAAGAAGTAGAGCGCCTTGCGGACTCCGGTCTGAACGATGGTGAGAACACCGGTCTTTTCCGACACCTTGAGAAAGATCAGCATCTCGGGAAGGCTGACGTCAGCCAATCGACCGCGCAGGGTACCGCCCTTCGTTAGCTGTTCCGCGCTAGTTACTTCAGAGGCTGACATATTCAAGAGGCTGGGTATTGCACAATGCTAGTGAAGGGGCCGGTGCTTGTCAACTTCAGCCGAACGAAGAAAGCCCTCCTAGCGGGTGCGGGAGGCAACCGGAGAGTGGACCTGCGCGCCGGTATAGTAGTGAGCCAAGATCTCCTGGTAGCTGTGTCCCGCCGCGGCCATTCCATACGCCCCCACCTGACACAATCCCACGCCATGCCCCCAACCGCGACCGCTGAAGACCCAAGCCGCGACGCGACCATCCGGCGCCAGCTGCCGGTCGACGAAGAAGAGGTTCTCCCGGATCCCCAGGCTCCGTCGGATGTCGAGGCCGGTTAGCACGACTGATCCCCGCGTGCCCACGACCTCGAGCTCCGCAAGACGCCCCGATCTGCCGTACCGAATCGGTCTCAGCTCCGTGACGGATCCGACTGCTGCATCTTCGTTGATGCCAGCGGTCACCTCCTCGTTCGTCATGCGTTCCACCCACCGCGAGAACCGCGACGATCGATCGTAACTGCCGCCACGAGACGGCAGCACGAGAAGATCGATGCCCTCCGGCCCTTCATGGAATTGAAGCTGATCGTCCGGCAGGAGCGACAACGCCGGGGAAAAATACGTCCACTCCCCCACGCTTCGGAACAAATAGCGTCGCGCGGCTAGCGGGAAAGCTTCCTCGGAATCGTCGATCTCGATCAGCAGGCGCCCTTCTTCCACGCCCCGAAAACGACCCGGGGTGAGCGGTGGCTCTCCGCGGCTGGCCAACAGCCGGTACAAGGCCTCCACAATCTCTGCCCGCGTCAGCTCACGCCGCGGGTCGAGCCCCTGTCTTGTCGGCCGCAGGACTCCCTCCTGGATCCAGTACGCCATCATGCGGCGCTCGGTCCCCGAAAGTCCCGGCGCGTCCGACTCCGGGACCAGGCGCTCGGTGTCCGATTCGGAAAGGAGAAAAGGGAGCCGCCCCTCCCAGCACAAAGCGGTGGCCAGTGCCCGCGAGAAATCCAGCGTGCTGACCGGCGCGCTCCCCTCTTCGATGTGAGCGCATGGTCGCTGCCCCAAACCATCCAACGCGCGGCTCGACCAACGGGCAAGGTCGGTCCAGGTAGCCGGTTCGCCGAGGGGCGAACCGGAGAGCTCTTCTTCCGTCACCACACCGAGAATCAGTGCGCCCGCGGCCTCCGAGCTCAACGGACGCGTCACCCGGGACTCGAGGTCGACGGTTGGCTCTTCGGCGTAGCAGGGCCGGCTGACGAGATAAGGATGCGCAGGGCCGTCGAAGACGTTCTGGACGTCTTCGGTTCGGCCGCCGCACGTGGACGTGTAGAGCGCGTCGATGAGGCTCCCCTGGTAGGTGAGTAGCTGCCCGCGAGTCGCGTCGACCGCCTCGTTGCTCATCGGCTGTTCGAGACCGGCGCCACCGTAAACCTGACACGCGGGGGTATCACAGATGTCGAATCCCTCGGCGGCGAACTGGCCGCGGTGCTTCTCCACATACGTGCGCGCCGCGACCGCCTGAGCCTTGATCGCTTCAGGTTCTGGGTACACCGCGGGTGATAGCTCCCCGGGAACGACACCCTTCAGGTAGTCCTCCACGTTCAACTCGTTGATGACGGTGAAACGATTGGAAGCGTTCACGTGGATCTCGATGATCCCGCGGTAGGGCGCTTCGTCCACCTCGATCCAGGCCCCGGGAAGGCCCGGCCATGCCACCAGGGACATCGCGGTCGTGGATAGAGCGGACGCACCGGC
>JBOGJF010000453.1:0-6436 GCA_050747785.1 Vicinamibacteria bacterium | reverse complement strand
CGTCGAAGGCACGCTGGGACGAGATTCGTTTGGTCACGGTTTCGCTGATCGAGAAGGCCCTCGGCGATGGCGGGTAGACCTTCCATCGATCGGGCGATTCAGCTCGTGGACCGGCCAGTGTTTCGTACGCGAGAGATTGCCGCACTTCGTGGCACGTCCGTGGGAGCGGCAAGTCAGGCCTTGGGAAACCGAGAGCGGGAAGGCGTGTTGGTGCGTGCCGCCCAAGGGGTCTGGTGTGTACGCTCCGACCCCCGCTTCAACCAGTTCTTGCTGGTGAACTATCTCAGCGGGAGCCACCGGGCCTACGTTTCTCTTGTCTCGGCTCTTCATCTCCATGGGATCATCGAACAGATTCCCCGGGTCGTCTATGCGGTCACGACCGCGCATTCCCACGTCGAGACCACTCCGCTGGGCACGTACTCCTTCCATCAGGTCGATCCAAGCTTCTTCGCGGGGTTCGATTGGTACCGCAACGGTAAGGGCTTCTTGATCGCAAGCGCGGAAAAAGCGCTCGTCGATGGCCTCTACATCTCGACACGAAAGGGACGGCGTTTTGGGTCGTTTCCCGAGCTGGATCTGGCTGGACGTTTCAGCATCCGACGCGCGAGGGAATGGGTTACCCGGATCTCGGATGCCCGAATTCGAAGAATCGTCTCCGCCAAGCTGGAAGCGCTCTGGCGCGGGCATAAGGATTCCTCCCTTGTGCTAGAAAGGAGCCCTGATGAAGAAGAATTCTCACAGTGACGGCGCCCGTCCGAGGCCCCAACATGGCGTAGCTGGAATCAGGTCGGGAGCGGCGTCTCGCCTGCTTGCGTCCTCGCGTACGTCTTCAAGCTGAACGGTTTCAAGGCCGGACACGCGGAGCTCCAAGGCACTGATGAGGCCATGAAAGCGGTGCGCATCGAGGGCTTCTAGTGTAGCCGGCTCCATCTCACGAAATCTCGTCCGGACGAGGTTTTCCTCGAGACCCATAGACCAGCTCGAAAATCGGTGAGGCCATCAAAGTTGTCGCGATGGCCATGAAGACCAGGATCGTGAACAACACTGGGGTAATAATCCCCCGTTCGAGGCCGATATTGAGAAGGATCAACTCCATGAGGCCTCGCGCGTTCATCAGCGTTCCGATGGCCAATGCCTCACGTTGGCTTTCGCCATGCAGTCGAGCGGCCAGCCAACAGGCCACCCCTTTACCGACGCAGGCGGCCAGCAAGATGAGCAACGCAACCGCCCACAGGAACGGTGTATCGACCAATCCGATAGACGTGTTCAGACCGGAGTAAACGAAGAAGAGAGGCAACAGGAAGTTGGTGGTTATCGGCTCGAGCCTGCGTTCGAGATCTTGCGCAAAGGTGCCGCGTGGCATGGCGGTTCCGAGAATGAACGCGCCGAAAACCGCATAGATGCCAATCACGTCGGTGAGCCACGCGCCTAGCATCAGCACCATGAGCACGAAAGAAAGCATCGAGCCGTTGACGCCCCGGCTGCGCTCGGCCCGTGTGCCGAGTCGATGGAACAACCGCCGTCCGATCAGAAGCACGAAGGCCACGTAGAGTATCGCGCCGACAATCGTCAGCACCGCGATGCTGCTATCGGCGCCGAAGCTCGCCAGCACGATCGCGAGGATGCACCACGCCGCGGCATCGTCGGTTGCGCCGGCCGCGAGCGCCAGCGTTCCCAACGAAGTGCCGGTCAAGCCTTGCTCGTGAATGATACGGGCCAGCATCGGGAATGCGGTGATGGACATCGCGGCGCCGAGAAACAGCATCGCTTCTCCAATCGAAACGCTGGGTGCGAAGAACGTCGATCCCGATCCCGGTCCCGTCATCAAGAGCCAGGCGAGCAGGCTACCGAGCCCAAACGGCACCGTAATGCCAGCCAAAGAGACAGCGGCGGCGCTGCGCAGGCGCCTGCGGATGAGATCGGTTTGAAATTCGACTCCGACCAAGAACATGTAGAGGACCAAGCCGAGCTGACTGACCGCATAGATGATGCTCATCGAAGCGTTGTCGAAGAGCCGGCCCTGAAGCTCGGGCAAGTAGAGACCGAATAGGGATGGGCCAATCAAGACACCGGCAACCATTTCCGCGACGACTTGCGGCTGGCGGAATCTCCTGGCCGCGAGGCCCACGATCCGGCACGCTGCCAGGATGAAAGCGAGTTGGAGAAAGAAACGAGCCGAGAGCTCGAAATGGGTCAAGGCGCAGCCCCCCCTAAAGGCGTCCGCGTATTCTACAGCTTCCTCGCCGGTGCGCCCCTGTGCTAGGTTCTTGTCATGTTCGAGCCCGCTGAGCTCGGCCGCACCACGAGCAAGGAAGACTACAAGGAGTACGAGGAGGCTTTCCGCGTCGGCCTTCTGACGGTCCAGTACGATCTGCGCGAGGCCGCCAATTTCCCGGTCATCTTCGTCCTCGGGGGCGCCGACCGTGCCGGGTGTCACGACGTCCTCAATCTGCTCCACGAGTGGATGGACCCTCGTTACCTCGCGGCCAACGTCTTCGAGAGCCCGACCTCGGAGGAGCTCGAGCGCCCTCGCTTTTGGCGCTACTGGCGGACGCTACCGGCCGCCGGTCGCATCGGCCTGTACTACCGGGAGTGGACCTTTCGCGCGATCGCGGACCGCTTGCTCGGTCACATCGACGAAGCGGAGCTCGGGGCGAGGCTTCGTCATATCGAGACGTTCGAGAAGGCCTTGATCGACGATGGCGCGCTCCTTCTCAAGTTCTGGCTCCACATCCCGAAATCGGAAGCGAAGAAGCGTCTTCGTGGGAAGGGAGCGATCTCCCGCGTGGCATTCAAGGCGACGAAACAGGATCGTCTTCTGGTCAAACGCTATGACGACGCCTACCCGATCGCGGAGCGCGTCCTTCGTCAGACGAGCACGGGCGGCGCGTTGTGGAACGTCGTCGAGAGCACGGACTTCCGCTACCGGAACCTGACCATCGCCCAGGAGATCATCCGCTCGCTCACCAAGCGGCTCGCCGAGCCACCCAAGAAGAATCTTGCGCCCCCCGTGTCGCGGGAGAACAGGACGACTGTTCTGGACCAAGTCGATCTCGGCAAAACGCTCAGCAAATCGGACTACGAAGCGAAGCTCCAGAAAGGGTGGCAACGCCTGACCAAGCTCAGCCACAAGGTGCACCGCAGGGGCATCTCGTCGGTCTTCGTCTTCGAGGGATGGGATGCAGCCGGCAAGGGAGGAGTGATCCGTCGCCTGACCGCGGCGATGGACGCGGGTCATTACCGCGTCATTCCGATCGGCGCTCCCACCGATGAGGAGCTGGCACACCACTACCTGTGGCGATTCTGGAGGAATCTCCCGCGTGCCGGACACGCCGCGATCTTCGACCGGAGCTGGTACGGGCGGGTCCTCGTGGAGCGGCTGGAGGGCTTCGCCGCCGAGAGCGAGTGGAAGCGCGCTTATGCGGAGATCAACGACTTCGAGGAGCAGATGGTCCAGCAGGGAAGTGTCGTCTTGAAGTTCTGGCTCCACATCGATGCGGAGGAGCAGCTGCGCCGCTTCAAAGCCCGCGAGAAAGTGCCCTTCAAGAAATACAAGATCACGCCCGACGACTATCGCAATCGCAACCGGTGGAACGACTACGAGATCGCCGCGGACGAGATGGTCCAGAGGACCAGCACCGAGTTCGCCCGCTGGCACCTGGTCGCCGCCAATGACAAACGGTGGGCTCGCATCCAGGTGCTGGAGACGGTTTGCGACGCGTTCGAGAAGCGACTGGAGAGTTAGACGGTTTCCCGTCGTGACGGGTCGACGATCGGTAATCCAGCGAAACGCGTGAAGTCCCGGTCGGTGGTGCACACGCTCGCGCCGTTCTCGATAGCTAGCGCGGCTAGGGCGGCATCGGTCACTAGAGGACCGGAGACCCGAGCCTCGAGCAAGAGGCCAGAGAAGATCTGCCAGTAACGCTCCCCGGGTGCGATCACCCGCACGGCAGGGACGTCGAGCCATGAGGAAACGGTCGCTGCGGCTTCCTTAGTTGAAAGCGGTTTTTCGAAGGCACGGGGATTCGTGCTGATCCGGAGGAACGCCCAAATCGTTAGCCAAGGAAGCCCGATGGGCGACGGCGCAGAGAAATTTTCTTCGATCCACAATCGACAGGGCTCGTGGTGCTCGGATTGAGGATGGTAGGCGTGCAGAACGACGTTCGCGTCGACGAGAATCACCGGTGCGCCGGACCTTCGAGCTGTTCCAATAGGTCGGCAATACCATCCAAGCTGAGGCCGGGACGAAGGCGACCGAGGTCGCGTGCCTCGACGCGGAAGGGTTCACGGGGACGCTCAGTCTTCTTCGCGAAGAGTCCAAGACGCAGGTATTCATTCACAACGTCCTTGAAGGGTTTACCGCTTCGTTTCGTCTCCGCCTTCAATTTGGCGGCCACGTCGTCGTCCAAGGTAAGAGTCGTTCTCATGCGTTGATGATAGCGATTAGACATCATGATGTCAAGTTGCCCGGAGAAAAGACATGACCTCATCTTCTTCTTCATCTCATTCCTATCCTTCTTACGCCGAGCCGGTCCTTCTGGCGCTGACCGTGGTGACCGGCTTGGTCGACGCGGTGAGCTACCTCGCCCTGGGCCGGGTGTTCACCGCGAACATGACGGGAAACGTCGTGCTCTTGGGGTTTGCTGCGGCGGGGGTGCAGGAGCTCTCTGTGTCCCGGTCGGGAGCGGCGCTCGGTGCCTTCCTGCTCGGCGCGGTCGTCGGAGGGCGCATGTCGAGGCCCATTCGTCTCGGGGTCTGGCATCGCTGGACGAGCTTCGCGTTCGGCGTGGAGGGAGCCTTGTTCCTCGCGGCGATGGCCGTCGCCATCGGCCAGCCGATCGGCTTTCCTGATGCGCCGCGCGTGTACACGATCATCGTTCTCACCGGCATCGCGATGGGCATGCGCAACGCCACCGTGCGGAGTCTTGCGGTGCCCGATCACACGACGACGGTGCTGACCCTCACGCTTGCGCGCCTGGCCGCGGATTCTCGTCTCGCCGGCGGCGACAGTCAGCGTTGGGTGAGCCGCGCCTCGTCGGTGGTTACCATGCTTGCTGGTGCCGCGTTGGGCGCCTGGTTCCTCCGGTACTCGGTCATGCTGCCGCTCGCCATCTGCACTCTCGTCTCGGCTCTGTGCGCGGTTACGGTCTACGTCGGTGTGCGCGGTAGTGAAGAGCAAGCACTGGCCAGTCAGAGCCCATCCGCGTGAAGGAGTCGGTCCCGCAGCGATTGGCGGCCCACCTTCACTGGATATAGCCCAGGCTCCGTAGACGCTCGAGCTCTTCCGAGCTCATGCCTTCGGTGGCGCGATCGTCCGGCGCGAGGCGGACCGAAGTCGCCTGACGCCGCCAGGCGTCGAGCTGCTGGGAGAGGCGTTCGACCACTTCCGGGTTCTCTGCGGCGAGATTGTTCTGGTCCAGCCGATCGTTCTTTCGGTCGTAGAGCTCGAACTCGGGGCGGTCTCCGTGTCCCTTCGTGTTGTGGATGAGCTTCCATCCGTCGGCGACGAACGCGAAGGACTCTTCACCGAAAGGAGGAGGGTTTCCGACGTTGGGCTGGGTGGCGGCCCGCTCCGAGATCGCGAAACGCGCTGCCGTCCGCTCGCCCCGCTCGGGCCATAGGTATGGGACGAGGCTCTGCCCCTGAGCTCCGGCCGGCAAGCGCAATTGGCTGAGGTCCAGGATGGTGGGCATGATATCGATCGTCTGCACCGTCTCCTCGGCAATCCGACCGGTGGGAATCGTGCCGGGCCACGACATCACGAGCGGCACGTGTGTCAGCTCGCTGTAGACGCTCTGCCCGTGGAAGCTTCTCCCATGCTCGAGAAACTCTTCGCCGTGATCGCTCACGAAGACCACCAGCGTCTTCTCGTCGAGGCCGAGCTCCGCCAATCGCTCCATGAGTCGCCCCAGCTCGACGTCGAAGCCACGAATCGATCCGTCGTACCAGGCGATTTGCCGCTCGGTGTAGAGGTCGGGGTCGATGCCGGCGTCCAGTAGCTCCGCCCGGCTGGGCATACCGAAAACCTTCATCAAGGGATCCTGAATCGACTCCCGAGCTTTCCCCAAGTGGGTCTCGTGCTCGGCCTTGACGGCTGGATCGAACCAAAGCGTGTTGTAAGGCGGAGCCGGCTCGTAAGGGTCGTGGGGATCGAAGAGGTGAAAGTAGACGAAGAAGGGTACGTCCCGGTGGTCGTCGAGCCAGGGCAAGAGCCGGTCGGTGTAGACGCGCGCCGTCTTGGCGGCGATGTCGCTACCGACCGAGGCCGCCTCGTGGAGCTCCTCGAAGCCCTGGTGGAGATTCGTGAACTTCCCCGTAAAGAGGACCGACGAGAAGGCGAGCGTCGCGTAGCCGGCTTCCCGGAAGACCTCGGCCAGGGTCACCGCGGATGCGGGCATGCGATCGGCAAACTCGGCCACACCGTGCGATGTGGGAT
>JBOGJF010000452.1:0-3882 GCA_050747785.1 Vicinamibacteria bacterium | reverse complement strand
TCCGGCCGCTTGTAAATGGCCTTGCGCGGGCAGGCGGCGAGACACGCGGGATAGGAGCAATGGTTACAGATCCTCGCCAAATAGAAGAACCATGTGTCGTGAACCGGGAGCTCGGTCCCGGCCGAATGGAGCGCGTTCCGTACGCCTTTCGGACCGACCGGATTGTCTTCGTAGATGTTCGGAGAGTTCCACTCCTCGTCCGTAGGCAGGTAGCCCAGGACACGGGAGCTCTCCGTTCGAAGCACGGTGTCGTTGGTCTCGAATATCGTCTTGCCCTTGAACTCCCCATAGGGCGCCTGGCGGCCATCGGAAAGATTGGCCTGCCAATACTGCCCGTCCGGATCGGCCCCTTGGAGCATCTTCAAGATCTTGACATCCCAGAATTGCGGATATCCCCCATACGGCTTCGTCTCCACGTTGGCCCACCACATGTGCTCCTGCCCCTTGCTGAAGGTCCAGGTCGACTTGCAGGCCATGGTGCAGCTTTGGCAGGCAATGCAACGATTGATGTTGAAGACGAACGCAAACTGCCTCTCGGGATAGCGCGCTTCATAGGGATATCCCATCTCCCGTCCGAGCTGCCAGTTCTTTACGTTAGGCATGCGTGCTGCTCCATTGTTTAGTGCTCGCTCGGCTCTTCGCCTCGCTCGCGGCCTCGCTCTTCCATAATGGCGTTGGGGCCCCACCCCCAACGCCTGACGCTCCGTCGACTTCGCGACTACGCGTCGGCTCATGGCTGGTGCTCGGGCGAAAACCAGGGCCGAATCGTCCGCATCGGGCTCCTTCGAAGGAATGAGATGTCCCGGCATCACTTCGAAGCTACTCCCACCCGGGATAATTCCCTTGCCTCGCATTCCATGAGCAATTCCTCCCGGCCGGCGGCCCTGACGGGCCGCTAATCACGCTCTTCTGGACCCGTGATCTGAACCAGCCGTTCTTTGCCACTTCTCTCATGCCGACAGTTCTGGTCTTTGTCGCGGACCACGACCCGGTACCTCCCCCACACCGCGAGGCTCTCCCTGAGGATGCGCCGGATCTCCTCCTCGCCCAGAAGCCGATAGGCGCGGTGCGCTCCTTCGTAATGGGGACGCCGAAAGAGAGACATCAAACGCTCCTCGTCGAATCCTAGGGCCGCGAACTCCTCCGCGAAGGCGATGGCCATCTCGCGCGTTGACTCTTCATCGCCGGGAAGAGAAACCCCGACCAGTACGTTCGGATCGCTGGGGTCTGGATCGTCGTAAGGCATCTATCTCCTTAATGGCGCCGGGGCCCCACCCCCAGCGCCCCACGCTCCGTCGACTTCGCGACTGCGCGTGAGCTGAGGGCTCATCTCCTCACCCGCGTCACTCCGCCGGCCAGATAGACTTTCATGAAGTCGTTCTCGTTGTCGGGCGTGTAGCCGGTGGTGGCGATCTTCCAAATGCCTCTGCCTCCGAGACCACCGTCCTCCGCCTTGGTCACCCGCACCAGCGTCTCTTTGGGAACCGTGTTGACGGCGTGATTGTCCGCCTCGCCGCCAAAAAGGAAGCTCATGAAAGCCTTGGACTTGTGGAACAAAGTGTCGGTTTGATGCATGGGCATGTGCCAGTTCCGAGTTACCGACTGCTGCGATCCGTAGCGGAGATTCGCTTGATACCCCGTATTCTCGGAGAGTGCTCGCCCGTCGGGGCGAGTCTCGTGAGCACGGACGCTCTTCTCGGTGGCGATGAACGGGGCGTGCTTCATCATTACGATGTTGTACGGGTAGGCGTGATTGAATTTCACGCGCAGCATGCAGCGCGACACCCGGTAGAAGAACTCATCGGGCTTGGCTCCCAGGTAAGGCCGGTCGGCCGGATTGGCATCGATGTAAACGTAGTCGCCATCGTTGATGCCCAGATCTCGCGCCGCCTGCGGGTTGATGTGTAGCTGATGCTCTCCCACGCAGGGTGCCCGCTTGTCGATCCGGTAGGGATCGCCGAAATTCGAGTCGTAGAGCATGTGCCAGTCCACGTTGGACCAGCCACTGTGAACCCGATGCCTCGTCTTGGGAGTCAGGCAATAGAATTGAAATCCCTTCTCCCAGAGAAAGTTCTTGGTCCCCTTGACCTCACGCCAGGGCATCTTGACGTTCCTTATGGTACGCGCATCCCAGTGCTCCGCGTTGAGCGGAATACCGTAGTCATCGGGTCGGACAAAGGGATTCGAGCTCACGATGACGTTCGGTAGGTAAGGCGTGGCCTCGGGACCTTCTCGATGAACGATGAAGTTCTCTCCGTACTCGATCGCTTCCGGCACGTCGCTATAGGCATGAAGCCGGCCCGTATCGGTATGGAACGGTTCATCGTCGTGAACCTGCTCGTAAAAAGGAATGCGTGGATAGGTCCGGAAGTTCAGGAGGGCGCCCCCCGGCGGCCCATACTTCCCTGCCATGAGGTCATCCACTGTGTACCCGGAGGTCGTGGTGCAGCTATCCAGCAATCGCTGCAGGTAGATGGCTCGCTTGCCATCATGCTCGAACTTGAACACGTCGACGAAACGCTCGTCCCCGGTCTCCCGGGCAAGCGCCTCGGCAATGCCGGCAATGATGGCGAGGTCGTCCTTGCTGTCGAACACCGGTCTGATGCCGCCCTTCCAAACCTGCAGGAACGGGTTCGAGCAGCTCGCGGTAACTTCGAGGTCCTCGAACTCGAGCCAGGAGTTTGCCGGCAGCGCCACATCCGCGTACTCGATGGAGGCCGTCATCTGGATATCCAACGAGACGATGAGCTCGATATTGGGATTGACGTTCTTGATCATCTCGTAGGCCCACTTGGCATTGTTGATGAGGTTCACGTTATTGAAGATGAGCCCCTTGGTGGGCGTCGGCATGTGGCTCGCGCCCGTGAAATTCCTCCTCCCGTATCGCGGAGTCTCGACGATGAGCGCTTTGTCCCCGTGATTCCAGTAGGCGGGCTCTTCGTCCTTGGTGTAAGCGTGGGCGACGATATCCTTGCCACTGGCGGCCGGATCGAGATTCAACTGGAACGGATCCTCCGCAACCCAGCCTTTGAACCCTGGGCCCGTCCAAGGCGAGCCCTGAAAGAGTGCGGCCTTGTAATTCCCGGCCCAGGTGTGGCTGCCGGTTCCGGGATGTCCGATGTTGCCGGTCAACATCAGCGGCAGGTAGGAAGCACGGTTCATCTCGGTGGCGTGGAACCAGTGATTGATGCCTTCTCCCTGGTGGATCGCCACGGGTTTCATGGTGGCGATGTCCTGGGCGAGCCGCTCAACCAGATTCCGGGGAGCTCCGGTGATGTCGCAAACCGTGTCCAGATCGTAGTCCGCGAGATGAGTCTGATAGAGACTCCAAAGCGTGGAGCAGGTAACCGTCTCGCCATCCGCCAGTCGGACTTGGAATGTGCCCGCTAAGGTTGGATGGATGCCTTTCCCTTCCATTCGGTTCCCAACATCGTCTCGCGTCACAGCGCGAGGCACGTTCTCGTTCTCGTCCCAAACGACGTAGTCACCGAGCTGCCGGTGTTGCTCGGCCGTCAACCCCTGAATCTTCATCGAGGGTCCGTCGCTGGCCAGAGAGGATTCATATTCCGTGAAGACCTCATGCGCCCGCAGTCGCTTCAGGTTGTCGTGACGAACCAGCAGGGGGAAATCGGTGAAGCGCTTCACAAACTGTTCGTCATAGTGCTTGTTCTCCACCATCCAGCGTGTGATCCCGAGCCAGAGCGCCGCATCCGTCTGTGGCCGGATCGGGATCCAATAATCGGCTTTGGTGGACGGAGGCCCGTACTCGGGGGCGATGACGACGATCTTCCCGCCTCGCTCCATACATTCGATGAACCAATGGGAATCGGTGAGCTTGTTCTCCACCAGGTTCTTGCCGTCCATGATGATGAGCTTCGAGAA
>JBOGJF010000451.1:0-3094 GCA_050747785.1 Vicinamibacteria bacterium | reverse complement strand
CTGACATTGTACGAGCCCCGGGGCTCGTATCAGGTGCAGGTGGAGTGGATGGAGCCGCGCGGCAAGGGGGCGCTCCAACTCGCCTTCGAACAGCTCAAGGAGAAGCTGGCCGCGGAAGGGCTCTTCGCGGCCGAGCGGAAACGCCCCCTGCCGCTTCTACCGCAGCGGATCGGCATCGTCACGTCGCCCTCCGGAGCCGCCATTCGGGACATCTGTCGCATCCTCCACCACCGCTTCCCGAACGTGGAGGTGCTGCTCTACCCTGCGCAGGTGCAAGGCGATCTCGCGGCCGGTGAGATCACGAAGGGCATCCAGATCCTCAACCGCCTCGGTGGCTTCGACGTTCTCATCGTCGGCCGGGGAGGCGGCTCGCTGGAAGATCTTTGGCCGTTCAACGAGGAGCCGGTGGCGCGAGCCATTGCCACCTCCGCGATCCCCGTGATCAGCGCGGTTGGGCACGAAGCAGACTTCACCATCGCGGACTTCGCGGCCGACGTCCGGGCCGCCACTCCGTCCGCAGCGGCCGAAATGGTCGTCGCGCGGAAGGAAGACTTCTTGGAGCGAGTGTCACGCCTCGGAAAGAGGCTGCAGCAGGGTCTGGGTCACCGGATGATGGGTCATCGAAGTCGCGTGGAGAGACTCGCGGGCCACCAGGCGTTTCTCGCGGTCCGACACGCCTTTCAGGTTTCCTCGCAGCGGCTCGACGAGCTCTCCTTTCGTGCCCGTACTCTTTTCGAGCGCACTCTCGAGGGGTATCGAGGACGCGTCGACATCATGACGCGCCAGCTCGAAGCCTTCCGCATCGACCGCCAGCTCGGCCAGTCGAGGGCTCGTCTTGCTCATCTGAATGCGCTGCTCCGCGCTGCCCAGCATCGTCACCTCACGCATTCCGAGCAACGGTTGGCTCGATCCGCGGCTCGGCTCGAAGCCCTATCTCCTTTGGCCGTCCTGGGACGCGGCTACAGCCTCACCTGGGACCAATCGGGAGCGCTCGTACGCGACGCGTCAACAGTGGCCGCCGGCGATCCGTTGCGCGTCACGCTCGAGCGTGGCGAGCTCGATTGCCGCGTCGAGCGAACGCGACCGGATCGGGAGCAACTGCTGCCATGACAATCAAACCCAAGGACTTCGAGACTGCGCTCAAGAGACTGGAAGAGATCGTGAAAGAGCTCGAGGAAGGGGAGCTGACTCTCGAGAAATCCCTGGAGCGATACGAACAAGGTGTTCGCCTTGCGCGATTCTGTAATGCGAAGCTCGACGAGGCGGAAGCGCGCATCGAGATGCTTCAGAAGGACGAGAGCGGTGAACCCATAAGGGACGCGGAGGGCCGGGTTGGTCAGACCCCGCTCGATTTCGACGAGTCCGAAGCTTGAAGCCCATGCTCGATTTCGATCGCTATCTGTCGGAGCTCGCGGCCGCGGTCGATGACTTTCTGGATCGTAACCTGCCGGCGGAGGATGCCTATCCTCCCAGCATCCACCGGGCCATTCGCTACAGTTTATTCGCCGGGGGAAAACGCCTTCGGCCCGTGCTGACGCTCGCGGCCGCGGAAGCGGTTGGCGGGCGGAGAGAAGACGCATTGCCCGCTGCTGCCGCCATGGAAATGATCCACACCTACTCTCTCATTCATGACGACCTGCCGGCGATGGACAATGACGACCTGCGCCGAGGCAAACCCACCTCCCACGTCGTGTTCGGAGAGGCGATCGCCATCCTCGCGGGTGATGCCTTGCTCACGCACGCCTTTCACATCCTCGCCACGGTGTGCGTCTCGAGCGACCGAGCGAACGGCGCCCCCTACGCGCGACGCCTCCGGGCGGTGGGTACGCTCGCCGCGGCGGCCGGAATGAACGGCATGATTGGCGGCCAAGTCATCGACCTCGAGTCGCAAGGAAGGAAGGTGGACGCGGCGACACTCGACCGGATCCACCGCATGAAGACCGGCGCGCTCATGGAGGCGGCAGCGTATCTCGGGGCGCTCCTAGGTGGCGGCAGCGAAGACGAGATCGAGAGGATCGCCGCCTTCGGTCGCGAGCTGGGGTTGGCGTTCCAGATCGTCGATGACCTCCTGGACGTGGAGGGCAACCCGGCCACGCTGGGTAAATCCGCCGGCAAAGACCTCAGGGCCGGCAAAGCGACGTATCCCAGTATCCATGGGACCGAGCCAGCGCGGCACCGAGCGAATGAGCTCGCCGATCAGGCGATCGCGCTGCTGACGCCTCTCGGGCCAAAGGCGGAGCCGCTGGCCATGCTCGCCCGGCGCATTGTCGAGCGAAGCTCTTAGGGCTCTCGAGCTAGCTTTCGACGGATCGGATGAAGAAGATGCGTCTGGATCGGCTGATCGTCGAGCGAGGATTGGCTCCGACGAGGGAAAAGGCGAGGAGACTGATTCTTGCGGGCGAAGTGCTGGTCAACGAAACCCCGGCGGCAAAACCTGGCACGATGATCGCGAGCGATGCCAGCACCCGGCTCCGACACCCCGTGTCCCCCTACGTGGGCCGTGGCGGCAAGAAGCTTGCCGGAGCCTTGAGCGATTTGAGGATCCACGTCCAAAGGCTGCGGGTTCTCGATATCGGGGCCTCCACCGGCGGCTTCACCGATTGCCTCCTCCAGGAGGGTGCCGGCCACGTTACCGCGCTCGATGTGGGCAAGGGTCAACTCGATTGGAAGCTTCGTAGTGATCCGCGGGTCACCGTAATCGAGGGCGTCAATGCGCGGCGACTCGACCCGAACGACTTTCCCGAGCGGTTCGACCTCGTAACGGTCGACGTCGCTTTCATCTCGCTGAGCAAGATACTCCCCCCCACCGTGCCTCTGTTGAGGGAGGGCGGTCGCATCCTCGCACTGGTGAAACCTCAGTTCGAGCTTTCTCGCGAGGAGATCGATCGCGGCGGAGTGGTGCTCGATGCGGAGAAGCATCTGAGCGCCGTGACTCGGGTGATCGCGTCGGCGCAGGATTCCGGGCTCGTGGTCGAGGACTTAGCGCCGTCCCGTATCACCGGCATGGAGGGGAACCGAGAGTTCTTTCTATTGATGAGACGCGGTGAGTCGACGACATCGAGCATCGCTCGGCTTCAGGAGCGAGCGAGTCGGA
>JBOGJF010000450.1:0-6020 GCA_050747785.1 Vicinamibacteria bacterium | reverse complement strand
TTGATGGCGATTTGCAGGTTTTTTTCCGCGTCCTTGCGCCACTTGGGGTTCTCTTTTTGCGCCATGGCGAGTAGGTGGTAGATCTCCGGATTGTCCGAGACAATCTCGATCGCCTGCTGACAAAACTGGATCGTGTTCCAGAAATCACGCTGAATGTAGGCCCGTTTCGCCTGGGCGAAAAGAGCCATGCCCTCGCCGGCTGATCGAACCGGTTGAGCTCCCTCGACCGTCGAGTTCGCTTCCTTCTGGGGTGGAGCGCTCCAACGCTTGTTCTGCTGCTCGTACTGGCCTTCTTTCTCAGTCAGCCGGTCGTATCCCTTCGCACCTTCCTCATGCGACAAGGTTTCGTAAGCCTCCTTCAACCGGAGAGAGACATGCGAGAGATGCTCCTGGAATCCTCGATCTCGAATGTGATGATAGTTATCCGGGTGATAAAGGCCGGACTTCTCACGAAACGCCGCGGCCACGGCCTCATGCGTCGCCCCCCGCTCAAGTCCCAATACTTCCCAATGATCCATGGTCTGAAAGCTCTGATACAGGCGTTCGATCTCGCGCTTGGCGGTCGATTCCGGATCGAAAGCCTCGGCGGGTGGCTCGCTGGCCGCCGGCTTTTCGCTGGGTTGAGTTGGCGGGTCTGAATGAAGGCTGGCGGATGGCGCGGTCGCTGGGCCAACCTCATCGATGATCCCGGCTTCCAGCAGCCCCAGTAACGTGCGCGCCGTGTCTTTTTCCGGCACCGGACTCATCGCGGCAATGCTCCTCGGACACTCGTGCCCGTCGACGCGCGAGAGGATGAACCCCTCTTCGGCACTGAGGTTCACGTCCTGAGTCTGCAGCGTCGCGTTTCTGGCCATGCTCAAGGGACTCTCCGCGGCGAGCAGGGCCCTGATTCGCTCCTCGAGCCTGGAGGAGCGACGAGCGGCTTCCATGATCGCATCGGCAACGGATAGAGGTCGAGTCACGGCTCCCTCGACGGTCTCCTCGTCGGTGAAAACCATGCGTACCGGTGGATGGATAATCACGGAGCAAACGATATCGAGAAGCTGGATGCGGACGAATCGGTCGATCTCGTCTTTCTCAATGACGCGAAGCTCGGCGAGGATCTCGCCAAACTTCCAACCGCTCTTGATGAAATGGGTGGCATCCTCGAACTGCTGACGATTGATCCTTCCATGACGGATCATCACTTCGCCCAAGCGATCCTCTATCAGCGAGGATCGGGCGGCCACCACGAAGCCCTTGTCGAAGAGGACACTGCGCTTGGCGTCCGCGCCCTCGCAGAGCAACGTACCGGTTCGCTGGCCCAGATAGAGCTTTCTTAGGGCTTCGGTTACTTGGGTGTTCACCTGTCACCTCGGCCGTGCCGCCTCTCTCAAATTGTACTAGACCGAGCGACGCCTCGGAGGCCAAATTAGCTCAAAGCGTCGGCTGGCATGGGCATCGACGCATCCATCTTCTTGACCCGCTGGGACCTAACAGTTACTCTAGGTTTCCGAGGAGCGGACCGGCTCGAGATGGTCCGCCTCGGTCAATACGGCGGAAACCGAACCACAATCTGACCGATTTGGGATGATCCGGCGACTGCACCCAGGCCTCGAAAGTGACCCGGCGCCCGATGGGCGTTCTCGCGTCGAGAAGCTTAGCCGCTTCCAATCCGCCTTCTCGCTCGTCTATTGGATGGTCGTCCTCCTCGTCTTGGCCTATGCATTCTCGCCGCTAGCTCGAGCCGCCGACCGTCCTCTACTAGTCGGGATGTCGCTCCTTGCCGCGACCCTCAATCTCGTCTTTCTGCACTTTCTTCCCCAGCGGTTCTGGAATTCCCTCGGCGTCCTGGTCATGGTCTCGCTGACTTCCGCTTTCGCCTTGGTTCTGCTCCAGCGGACAGGGCCACTCGACTCCCCGTTTTTCGGCATCATCCTGCTCATCGCCCTGGCCGCCTCGCTCGTGCTCAGCCGCACCGCGGCGGTCGGCCTGGTCACGGTCATCTCGATGGCCTTCCTGGGGATGGCCGCATACCAGACAGACCTGAGCACAACCGCATACCTCCTCGCCGGCATAGAGCTTGCCTCACTCTGGGTCATGACCTACGTGGGAAGCTTCCTGTCCCAGGAACTCTCGCTCACGGACGACGATCTCGGCCAGTGGGAGCTCGAGCAGAGAATCCGCGACGCGTTACAAGGTGCCCGCGAGGTGTTCGCCGGCTCCATCCATGATCTCAAGAACGCGTTGGACGAGGTGCTCGAGCGAGTGACGTTCGCGCTGCGTGTACCCGCCGCCGCCGTCTTCTTGATCGACGAGAACAAGAAAGGGTTGATTCTCACCAGCCACAGCGGCCTGCCGAGCGATCTCTCCGAACTGGTCGCGGTGCAAAGGCTCTCCGAGCCCGGCGCGGGCCTGGCCAGCCGAGCCGCCCTGCAACGAAAACCATTCGTTCTGGATGATCTGATCACCGATCCCTTCGTGGAGGAGTTCCGCGAGGCGATCCTTCTTTCCGGTTGGCGCTCGACCACCTGCCTGCCGATGGTCTCGCGTGGCAAAGTGGTTGGGGTGCTCCAACTGTTTGCGGATCGGATGGGTTTCTTCACCGAGACGCGCCTCGCGACCCTGGTGTCGCTGACAACGGAGCTTGCTCTCTCGATCGAGAACGTATCCCTGGCCGAAGAAGGGCGGAGACGAAGGACGGAGCTCGCCGCCCTGCACGGTGCCGCCAAGACGATGAGCACGACTCAGACTCTGAAGGAAGCCGTGCAGGGCGCACTGGACGCCATCGAGCGGCTAGGTTTTCCTCGGGCCAAAGTCCTTCTCCTGGACGACCGGGGCCGGGAGCTCGTCCTTCAGCCCTGCGCCCGGGTGCCGGGGGCAGAAGCGGAGATGCGAGTCGCGTTGGGCGAAGGCGTCATCGGACGGGCTGCGCAAACCGGCGAGGTTGTGCGGGCGGACGACGGACCGGGACACGTCAGTCCTCGTTCGCCCACCGTACGCTCCCAGATCGCGGTTCCCCTGAAGGTAAAGGGAAACCTCATCGGAATTCTCGACATCGAGCACGAGCGGGCCAACGCCTTCAGAGAAAAAGACGTGGACATCCTGATCTCGTTCGCCAACCAGGCGGCGATCGCCATCGACAATGGGAGGCTCTACGAGGCGGAGAAGACGAGAACCGAGCACCTCGCCGCTTGGCGCGATTACTCAGCGCGCATCCAGACGGCTCAGTCGGAGCCCGAGGTTCTCGCCGCGCTTCTTCACTATCTGGACCGACTGGTGAGCCCGAACCAGTCGGTCGTGTACCGGCCGATCCCAGAAGACAAGACGCTCGAGGTGACGCAGCACGTCGGTTTACCGGGTCGCTGCGGTGGCTCCATTCAGATCGACGCCGCGAGCTGCATTGCCTATCGCACCGGCAAGACCTTTCGCTACGACGGGGCGAGCGAGCTTCCGTGTCCCGTGAAGTCGACGACCGAGGGAGGCAAGTGCTATCTCTGTCTTCCCATGGTGGTGGGCGGTTCGACGATCGGAGTGATCCATCTGGACAGCCTTCAGGAACCTTATTGGGGGGAGGCACGGACCGAGCTGGCGCGGAGCTTCGTGGAATACGCGGCGCCCATTCTCCAGAACGTGCGCTACTTTCGACAGCTTCAACAGAGAGCTATTCAAGACGAGCTCACCGGCCTGTACAACCGGCGCTTTCTCGAGGGCCACCTCCAAAAGCAGCTCGCCATGGCATCTCGTTACGCCCAGCCGCTCGCAGTGCTCATGGTGGACATCGATCTGTTCAAAACGATCAACGACCGCTTCGGTCACGACGCGGGGGATCTCGTTCTGCGCAGTTTCTCTTTGAGTCTATCCCGCACCATCCGGGCTTCGGACGTCGTCGCGCGCTGGGGCGGAGAGGAATTCGTGGTGGTACTACCGTCGACCATCGGCCGCGCGGCCAAGGCGCTCGCAGAGAAGATCCGAAAGTCCGTCGAGGAACTGTCCTTTGAAGAGCAGGTCCCGGGACTTTCCGGCATCACCGTGAGCATCGGCACCGCCGCCTACCCGGACGACGGAACGACCGAGGAGGTCTTGTTGAAGAGCGCGGATCTCGCGCTCTACCGAGCGAAGCAGCGAGGCCGCAACCGGGTGGAGGCGTCAGCGGTCTAGCAGTACATCGATTGCATTAGTGCCGTGGGGCCCCACCCCCACGGCTGGCGCTTTCGTCGGCCCATTCGGGCCGGGCTCGCTCCGCTCGCGAAACCCCATCGTTTTTTTCGAGCCTACCGCACCCAGCCCGGAGGGACGCCCTTGCTTCGCGCCTCGGCCTGCAACGCGGCCAGGTCGGAGCGCGCCTGCGCGAGCTGCTGCTCGAGCTGATTCCGCGCCATCAAGTTCTCCGGATCGGAGGTGAAACCGGGCTCATTGAGCTGCGCCTGGATATCTGCAATGCGCCGGTCGATGCCGGATTTTCTATTAAGCCAATAAGCTTCGGTTTGGGTGGGGTCCTCTTCTGCGGCTTGCTCAGGCTCTAGGGTCTCATCACCCTCCAGAGCCGGCTCCGTCGTCTCCGCGGACCCCGTCCCCGCAGAGCCCCCGCTCGCGAGCATATCGGGTGGAGTAGCCCGGCGGCGAGCGGCGAGAGCGGCGTCATCATAGGTCTTTCCCTTAGCTTGGCCCTTGGATTGGCCAATCTCCTCGCGCCTTTCCTTCTCCTTTTTCGCTAGCTCGGCTAGCGATTGCGCCGAGGCAACCGAGTAACCGACGAGAAGCATCGCGATGGATAGGACGATACCCTTCATGACTCTTCCTCCTCCTGTCCCGGTTCGGGGCGGTAGGCTTAAGGTAGCACGAAGCTGGCTGCCGCGCGACGGCGGATGAGGATGGGAGACCCAAGAGTTGCCCCTGCGCCGTGTGGACAGGGCAACTCAGTCGGGTCAGGCGTTCACGGCCTCGCCGACGTGCTGGGGGGCGAGCGGTTCGAACTCGAGCCTTCCGTCCCGCAGCACGACGCGCACGGTCGTCCCGGATTCGATCTCACCCGAGAGCAACTTGCGGGCGATGGGGCTCTCTAGCTCCCGCTGCACGGCTCGGCGCAATGGCCTTGCGCCGTAGACAGGATCCCATCCCGCCTCGGCCAGGAACTGTTTCGCTTCGTCCGTGACCTCAAGAACGAGCCGGCGATCTTCCAGCCGGCGTCTCAGTCGGTCGAGCTGCATGTCGACGATCTCCACGAGCTGCTCCTTGGTGAGTCCATGAAAGACAACCAGCTCATCGACGCGATTGATGAACTCGGGCCGAAAGTGATTCTTGATTTGTCCGAGTACCCGCTCCTTCATCCGGTCATAGCTCTCGGCGTCGACCGATCCCTGGAACTCCAGGATATCGGAGCTCCCGATGTTGGAGGTCATGATGAGCACCGTGTTCCGGAAATCGACCGTGCGGCCGTGAGAATCGGTCAGCCTCCCCTCGTCCAAGATCTGCAGGAGCAGGTTGAATACGTCGTGGTGGGCCTTTTCCACCTCGTCGAAGAGCACCACCGAGAAGGGCTTGCGGCGAACCGCCTCCGTGAGCTGACCCCCCTCCTCGTAGCCGACGTAGCCGGGGGGAGCGCCGATGAGCCGAGCCACGGCATGCTTCTCCATGTACTCACTCATGTCGATGCGCACCAAAGCCTTCTCGTCGTTGAAAAGGTATTCCGCCAAGGCGCGGGCCAACTCGGTCTTACCGACTCCAGTCGGTCCAAGAAAGATGAAGCTGCCGACGGGTCGTTGCGGGTCCTTGATGCCCGCACGCGCCCTCAGAACCGCGTCGGCCACGGCATGGACCGCTTCGTCCTGGCCGACCACCCGCCGATGAAGATGCTCTTCGAGGTGGAGCAGCTTTTGCACCTCACCCTCCATGAGCTTGGAGACGGGAACGCCCGTCCAACGAGAGACGACTTCGGCGATGTCCTCCTCGTCTACCTCCTCCTTGAGGATCCGCCCCTGGGCCTGGGTCTCGGCCAGCTCTAGGTCGCGCTCCCGGAGCTCCTTCTCCAGCTCGACCTG
>JBOGJF010000449.1:0-3488 GCA_050747785.1 Vicinamibacteria bacterium | reverse complement strand
ATCTGGAGCACCGTGATCTCGCGCTCCCGGTCGGTCAGCAACAATCGACCCGTGCCGCTCACGATGACCAGCGGGGGGGCGCCTTGGTCGCGCTGCGGTTTGACCCAGAAGGTGAGGTTCCCACTGTAGCTGTAGATGGTTCCCTGCTTGATAAAAACCTTACCGGAGAACGTAACTTCCATCAGATTGTTCTCGAGGTACCGGAAGCTGTCGTCGCGCCGTCTGAGTTGAGAGTAGACTTGGGGCGCCCGTTCTCCTCCGTCATCGGTTAGCGCCGCGGGCTCTCGAATCCCCCTGGGGGTCAGAGTGTTTTCTCCATCGTTGACCATGGGAGGCACCTTGAGTCGGAGCGTGTGATCCTCCGCGCGTCGCGATCGACTTCTCCGCTCCTTGCCAGGTTCGGTACGCTCCTCGTAAGGGGGCTCGGGCGGCAGAGCGGTGCGACGCTCCCTGGTGCCGGGCGCGAACAGATCGCCGCCGGCACTCGACAGGGCCTTGGAACGAGCGATCTCGCTCAGCGGCTGATCGGGAATGGCGGGATCAGTCAGACGCACGACGGTACGGGCGACCGGTTGGTCGGGAAGCTCGAGCGTTCGCAGTTCCTTCGTTCCGCGTCCGCCCCTGGGAGGCTCCACGGAGCGGAGGCCGGAGGAAGGTACCGGCTCGATAGGCGCGGTTTTGCCGCCGGGAAGCGTGGGATCGGTGTCAAGAAAGGGCGGGGTTTCGTCGTCGTTCACAGTTGGAGCCGTATCGTTGAGAGCGGCAAGTATTTGCTCGGGATCGATGTCGTCCAGCGTGAGCATCGGGGGCGCTTCCGCATCTTCGTCGTGGTCGAGGGGTCCCGTTCGCTCTCGTCCATCTCCCTTCTCGGCGGAGATCTTGGCCTGCACGCGCTTGACCATGATGTGGGCGCCCGCTTTGCGGTACTGGAAGATGGCGTTGTAGTGCTGTCCCTTCTTCTCGTAGATGTTGCCAAGGTAGAAATTGATCTTCTGGTTGTCCGGCTTCAAATCGAGCGCCTTCAAGAACGCCGCCTCTGCCTGGTCGAGCGAGCCTACCTTGAAGCAGATGAGGGCATGGTTGAAGTGGAGAATGTGAGAGTCGGGATTGCCGTCGATCAGCGTGCGATAGATGCTAGCGGACTCGTTGTACTTCTCTCGCTTGAAATAGACGAGGCCCAGCAGGTTGAGAACACGTTGATCGGCGGGACGCATCCGGCGTGCTGCTTCCAGCTCGCGCTCGGCGACCGCAAAGTTGCGCCGCTCGAAGTTCTCCATCCCCCGGTTCAGGTGGACGAGGAATAGTCCCTGGTCGAAAGGTGTGGGTGCGCTGTTTGCCATCCGGCTCGCTCGTCGTTAGGGCTCCAGGACCTCGTATTCTACATCGGATGGCTTCGTTCTGCTGATATAGGTGACGCCGAGCTCGTCCCGATAGCGGTAGTAGAGAGGTCCGGTGACCGGTGGCACTCCTGGCGGAGGCAACACGGCCAGGGCTACGTCCTCGGCAATGGTTGCTGGTCCGGTGACGGCCTGGGCGGCGGCCGGCAGCGGAGCGCCATTCTCGTTGGCCGCCGCAACATGGGGCGCGCCGGCAGAGCGGGTGATCTGAATCGTGCCTCCCTGCGAGCCGATCGAGTGCGTGCGGCCCGCCAACGTGATGCTGATTCTGGATCCGGCCCGGTAGACGGCCAAGACCTTGTTCACGTAATCCTGGGTTTCCCGGTAGGGCGGCACCCTGTTCAGTCGGCGCACGGGAGTGGCGCCGGCATTGTAGGCGGCCAAGGAGAGGCGGAGATCATCGAACTCGTTCATGAGATCGCGTAGGTGCCGGGTGCCACCGGAAATGTTTTGCCAGGGGTCGTAAGGGTTCACCACACCGTATCGGCTGGCGGTGTCCGGCATGAGCTGCATGAGGCCCTGCGCGCCCTTATGGGAGTGGGCGAATCGGTTGAAGGCCGACTCCACCGCGATGACCGCCTTCACCAGCGCGTGGTCGACGCCAGATTCCCGCGCCGCTCTCATGATCAAGGCGTCGTACTGACCGTTGTAGCGCCAGACGCGGCCCGCTTGCTCCGGAGTGCCGGCGGCGATGAGGTTCATTCGTTTGTCGGTTGGGATGTTGGAAAGGATCAAAACGCCTTTCTCGTTCGTATAGCCGTAGATCTGCGCGAAGGCTGGTGCGACTCCGCCGAGCCCGAGTGCCAAGCCCGCCAACCATGCGATCTGCGTCTTGAACCTCATTCAACCTCCCAGCATCTCACGCACCGCGGCGCGAGCCTCTTCGTACAGATTCTCGAGTCGTTCCGGAAAGCGCCCACCTGCTTCGGCGCGATCGGCCCGTCCTCCGCCACGACCCTCGATAATCGGAAGGAGCCGTTTCATCAACTGATCCGCGCCCAAGCGTTGGTTGACCTCCGGTGAGACCTCGACGATCACGGAGACCTTGCCGTCGTTGACCGCCCCCGAAATCGCCACCCAGGGGCGATTTCGATGCTTGTCCTTGAACGCATCCACGAATCGACGGTGCTCCTTCTTATCGTAATTCTGAAGGGGCGCCGGCGTCCATACCAGCACGCCGGCAATGTCCGTGCTTCGCCCTTCCTGGTCATCACTTTCCTCGCTGGTGCCGGTCGCAAGCTTGAGCTTGAGCCGCTCGACCTCTTTTTCACGTTTCTTGAGTTCATCGCGAAGCCGTTCGGCGGACGCGATGAGCTCTTCAGGCTGGGCGCGCAGGGCGTCGCTGAGCCCCTCCACGATGCGCCTCTGAGATCGCACGTAATCGACCGCCGCGTGGCCGGTGAGCGCTTCGACCCGCCGGACTCCCGAGGCAATGGAAGACTCAGTCGTCAGAACGAAGAGGCCGGCCTCCCCGGTGTGGTGCAGGTGAGTGCCGCCACAGAGCTCGACGCTGAAGTTGTTCACCTCGACTACCCGCACGCGGTCGCCGTATTTCTCCCCGAAGAACGCGATGGCGCCTCGTTCCAGCGCCTGGTCGAGGGGCATCTCTTCCGTCCTGACTTCGAGGTTCTCTTGAATCTTGTCGTTGACCCTTGTTTCGATGGTCTCGAGCTCACCCGGCTGCACTGGAGCGAAATGAGAAAAATCGAATCGCAGCCGCTCCGGTGCCACCAGCGAGCCCGCCTGCTTGACGTGCGGTCCGAGTGTTTCGCGAAGGGCCGCATGGAGCATATGCGTGGTCGTGTGGTGAGAAGCCGTGGCGCTTCGGGTGTGCTCGTCGACGCGAGCCAGGACTCTTTGATCTCGTTGGAGCATTCCCTTTCGAACGCGAACGCGGTGTGCGTAGAGTCCCGAGACGGGCGTCTCGGTGTCCAACACGTCGGCTACTCCGTCTGGACCAGCGAGAATGCCACGATCGCCCACCTGCCCGCCGCCCTCGGCATAAAACGGCGTGTCGTCGAGAAAGACCTCGCCTTCCTGGCCCTCGACCAAGCTTGGAACTTCCTTGCCGTCGATCGTGAGGGCCAGGAT
>JBOGJF010000448.1:0-3346 GCA_050747785.1 Vicinamibacteria bacterium | reverse complement strand
CATCGGTGATGTATTACTTAAATAACTAAAGAACGCGCTCGTACGCGGTCGGGAAGTGCGTATGCGTGCCAACGACCGCGGAAACCTTGCCATCGAGGAACCAACCCATGGCCATCTTCTCCGACGTTGCCTCCCCGTGCATATCCACGAGGATGACGCGGGCTTCCTTGGCCACCAATGGAATGGCCCGCTCCATGGCCTGAAAAGGGCAATCGATCGCGGGCATGAAGACCCGTCCTTGTACGTTGAGGACCGCGACCGGGGTTCCGGACGCGGTGCGGGCCAGATAGCGGCCGCTCCCGGGACAGCTCGGTGGGTAGTTGAGCGGGCGGAGCAAGCGAGGCTCCCGATCCAGATAGGGTAGGATCTCCTTCTTGTCCCAGATGTGGTTTCCCGAGGTCAGGACGTCGATCCCCATGCCGAAGAACTGATCCGCGATATCTGGGGTGACGCCGAAACCGGCGGCGGCGTTCTCGACGTTGGCTACGACGAAGTCGAGCTCGTGCTCCTGCCGCAGTTTCGCAAGGCCCTCTCTCAGGATATGTCTGCCCGGCTTGCCGACGACGTCCCCGGCAATAAGGATTCTCACGTCGCTACCGGCCGGCGATGGCGTGCGGAGGGGGCAAGCTTGGGGCGGGATGCTCCGGTTGCGCGAGGATGCTCATCGCTGTGCTTATCGCGCGCCAGGACGATCTTGAGAACGTCATCCACTCGTTCGACCAGTTTGAAGTGCATGTTTTTCTTCACATAGTCCGGAATCTCTTCGAGCTCCTTGCCGTTCAGTCGGGGTAGCACGACCGTGTCCAGCTTGGCTCGCCGGGCAGCGAGCACTTTTTCCTTGACGCCGCCGATGGGCAGCAGATTGCCCCGAAGCGTAATCTCTCCGGTCAACGCCATGTTCCGACGCACCGGCGTATTGGTCAAGACGGAGATCATCGCGACCGCGATGGTAATACCCGCCGACGGGCCATCCTTCGGTATGGCTCCCTCGGGGACGTGGATGTGCAGATCGTACTTCGAGAAGGTACCTTCGTCGATACCGAATTTCCGTGCGCGAGATCGAGCGTAGGACAACGCCGCATGGGCGGACTCCTTCATAACGTCACCGAGCTTGCCGGTCAGAATGAGCTCTCCCTTGCCCCGCATGGCGGTCGCCTCGACGAAGAGAACGTCTCCACCGGTCGGCGTCCACGCGAGTCCGGTCGCCACTCCCACCTGGTTCTTCTTGAGAATCTCGTCGGGAAGCATCTTGGGCGATCCGAGAAAGACCGACAGGTTCTTGGCGGTTATCTTGTGGAGCTTCTTCCCCTCTTCCGCGACTTGCTTGGCCACCCTACGACAAGCCCGTGCGATCTCTCGCTCCAGGTTCCGGAGACCGGCTTCGCGCGTGTACTGGGTGATCATCTGGCGAATGGCCGGGTCGTCGAATACCAATTCCTTGGGAGTGAGTCCGTTTTCCTCGAGCTGCTTGGGGATGAGGTGGCGTTTGGCGATCTGGAGCTTCTCTTCCTCGGTGTAACCGGTGAGCTCGATGACTTCCATGCGGTCGAGAAAGGCCGGCTGAATGGGGTCCAGCTGATTGGCGGTTGTAATGAACATCACATTGGAGAGGTCGAAGGTCACCCCCAGATAATTATCGCGGAACGCGTTGTTTTGCTCGGGGTCCAACACTTCGAGCAAGGCGGAGCTGGGATCGCCGCGGTAGTCGGCGCCCACCTTGTCGACTTCGTCCAACATGAAGACCGGGTTGTTGTAGCCGGCCTGCTGGATGCCCTGCACGATCCGGCCCGGCATCGAGCCTACGTAAGTACGGCGATGCCCACGAATCTCCGCCTCATCGCGAACGCCGCCGAGAGAAACGCGATGGAAGCTTCTACCCAGTGCGCGTGCGATGGACCTACCGAGTGAGGTCTTGCCTACGCCCGGCGGGCCGACGAAGCACAGAATGGGTCCCTTCATCTTCTTCTTCAGCTTGCGCACGGCGAGGTACTCGAGGATGCGTTCCTTGATCTTTTCCAGCCCGTAATGGTCCTCGTCCAGAATCTGCTTAGCCTTTTTGATGTCCAGGTTGTCCTTCGTCTCCCGGCTCCAGGGAAGCGTGACCATGACCTCGAGGTAGTTCCGCAGAGTGGCGGTCTCGGCGGAATCGGGGTGCATCCGCTCCAACTTGCCGATCTGTCGGTTGACTTCCGCGTAGACGTCTTTCGGCATTTTCGCCCGGCGCGCCTTGTCTCGCAGTTGCCGCACCTCTTCCGACAATTCGGTCCCCTCACCGAGCTCGGTCTGAATGGCCTTCAACTGCTGACGCAGGAAGAACTCGCGCTGGGTGCGATCCATTTCGCCTTTGGCTTGCGAGCTGATCTGCTGTTGCATGGTGAGGACCTCGAGCTCTTTGGTGATCAGCTCGTGGACCTTCCTCAGCCGCTCCACCGGATCGATCGTGTCCAGGATCTCCTGCGCCGAATCGACTTTGAGATCCAGATTCGAAACGGCCAAGTCGGCCAGCCGCCCCGGGTCCTCCAGATTCGCGGCGATGACCATCACCTCGGGCGAGATGGCCTTGCCGAGGTTCGCCGACTTCTCGAGCGCACCCTTTACGTTTCTCATCAGCGCCTCGAGCTCGAGGGAGTCGGTCTCCCACGGTGGCTCCTTGATGGCGGAAAGCTTTGCCTCGAAGAAGGGAGCGTTGTTGGAGAACTCATCGGCGACGGCCCGGTGCATTCCCTGTACCAACACCCGAATGCGTCCATCTGGGAGTTTGAGCATCCGCATGATGACCGCGACCGTACCCGTACGGTAGAGATCATCGGGGTCGGGTTCTTCCTTGTCCTGATCCTTCTGGGCGAGCAGCAAGATCATGCGGTTTTCCGCCAGCGCGGAGTCCACGGCCTTGATGGACTTGTCGCGGCTCACATAGAGCGGGACGATCATGAACGGGAAGATCACGATGTCCCGCAACGGGAGCACCGGGAGGGATTCAGGGATCTGGACTAGATCGAGGTCACTTAGTTGTTCCTGCTCGTCTCTGCTCTCGACCTCGGGTGTATCGGGCCTATCGGGTTTGACGAGCTTTTCGGATTGGTCAGCCATATTTGCTCGAGGGGTTCTGGCTTTCGTCTCAGACGGTTTGTCGCAGGCTCACTGACCGTTTTCCCGGATCCTGAGCCGGATCTTGCTTCCGCGACGGTCCTTGAGCTTGGGAATGGTGATGGTCAACACTCCCTGCGCGAGCTCGGCGTCGGCATTCGCGAGATCGACGGCCTGGTCGACGTAGATGGAACGCGAGAACTTGCCGAAGCTACGCTCCATGCAGAGATAACCGTTGATGGGCTGCTCACTCTTGGGT
>JBOGJF010000447.1:0-2536 GCA_050747785.1 Vicinamibacteria bacterium | reverse complement strand
CCGTATGCCGGACTATCGCTGGGGTATTTTTCTGGCCCCCGCCGAATCGGATCGCACGATCGGATTCGGCGATTTCGAGGGTCAGCCCGCCTGGCAATCGGTCCCCGGCGAGTTCCGGACGCAGCTGCGGCGGCTCATCGTCACTCAGGGGGACACCGAGCCCGCGAGCGTCGAACAGCAACGCCGGCTCGGAAAGACGGCTCCCAGCATCTACGACCTTCGCAATCTCTTTCAGGTGAACGTCGAAGAAGGACGGCATCTCTGGGCGATGGTCTATCTCCTGCATTCCTACTTCGGTCGCGATGGTCGAGAGGAAGCGGAGGGTCTGCTCGAGCGCCGGAGCGGCAATCCGGACAAGCCGCGTCTTCTGGGTGCCTTCAACGCTCCCTGTGACGATTGGCTCAATTTCTACATGTTCACGATGTTCACCGACCGCGATGGCAAGTTTCAACTTCTGGCGCTGTCCGAGAGCGGTTTCGATCCGCTCTCCCGCACCTGTCGCTTCATGCTCACCGAGGAGGCGTTCCACATGTCGGTGGGCGACACCGGTGTGGGGCGCATCGTCGAGCGCACCGCCCAACTCATGCGAGAAGGAAAGGATGACGTGAGGCGCGAAGGAGCCATCGATCTGCCCACCATTCAGAAGTATCTCAACTTCTGGTTCAGCATTTCTTTGGATCTCTTCGGTGGTGAGGTCTCAAGCAACGCCGCCCAATTCTTCGCGGCCGGCCTGAAGGGGCGTTACAAAGAGCAAGGCCATTCGGATCACAAAGCGCTCGACGCGGTGTTCGAGATGGACCTCATCGAGAACGGCAGGCCGATTCGCTCCGAGGTGCCTTTGCGCAACGCGATGAACGAAGTCCTGAGAGACGCCTACCTCGAGGATTGCCAGAAAGGCGTCGATCGTTGGAATCGAATCCTGGAGCAGCATGGCCTTCCGGACCGCTTGTCGCTACCGCACCGGCGCTTCAACCGTCAGATCGGTGCGTTTGCCGGGTATCCGTTCGATCCCGGAGGCGCTCTGCTGTCCGAGGAGCAATGGAAGGCGCGAAGGGATGAGTGGCTGCCGTCCGTAGAGGATCAGGCGTACGTCGCCACCTTGATGAAGCCGGTCCACGAAGTCGGGAAGATCGCGAACTGGATCGCGCCACCGCAGTCGGGCGTCAAGGGGAAGCCGTTCGCGTTCGAGTACGTGAGAAAAAACGAGTGACCGTGCCGAAGGATGTCCTGGTGGCGGGCGCCGCGCGCACGCCCATCGGCAAGTTCGGCGGTGCGCTGGCCTCGCTCCAGGCTGCGGACCTGGGAACGTTTGCCGCTAAGGGGGCCATCGAGGCAAGCGGTGTCCCCGCGGACGCCATCGATGAGGCCATCTTCGGCAACGCACGCCAGGCTGGTGTGCGCCCCAACGTGGCTCGCCAGATCGCCCATCGAGCTGGCGTGCCGGATACGACTCCCGCGTACACGATCAACAAGGCCTGCGGGTCGGGTCTCAAGGCCATCATGAATGCCTACGGTGCCATCGCCCTCGGCGACGCCGATATCGTGTTGGCGGGAGGCACCGAAAGCATGAGTAATACGCCGTACCTCCTCCTCGGGGCGCGTTGGGGTTACCGACTCGGTGACGCCGAGATCATGGACGGCATGTATCGAGACGGGTTCCTTTGCCCACTATGCGAGCAGTTGATGGGGGAGACGGCGGAGAATCTCGTGGATCGTTACGGAATTTCCCGGGAAGAAAGCGATCGATATGCGGCCGAAAGCCAGCAGCGTTGCGAGTCGGCGAGGGTAGACGGCCGATTCAGGGACGAGGTCGTATCCATCGAAGTTCCGGGGAAGCGAGAGGTCGTCACGGTCTCCCAGGACGAGCATCCACGGGACGGTGTGACCGCGGAAAGCCTTGCCAAATTGCCACCCGTCTTTCGAAAAGATGGAACGGTGCACGCTGGGAACTCTTCCGGGATTACCGACGGGGCCGCGGCAGTCATGGTCTTGGGCGAAGACAAGGCGAAGGACCTGGGAGTCCAACCGATGGCCCGCATCGTGGCCTATGCTTCCGCCGGGGTCGATCCGGCGATCATGGGAATCGGACCCGTACCAGCGGTCAGAAAGCTCCTCGCGAAGACCGGCCTGTCCCTCGCCGACATCGATCTCATCGAGCTCAATGAAGCATTCGCCTGCCAGGTATTGGCTTGTCAGCGAGAACTGGGATTCGATCTGGAACGAGTGAATGTAAACGGCGGAGCGATCTCGCTCGGGCATCCTATCGGAGCGACCGGGGCGAGGATCGTCGTCACGCTCCTCCACGAGATGAAGAAGCGAAAAGCTCGCCGCGGACTGGCCACGCTTTGTATCAGTGGTGGGTTGGGATTGGCCGTGCTCTTCGAAGCCGTGTAGCAGGCTGCTGAAATGCGAGTCAGCCTGCGCGAGCGCAGCGTCCGACTTCGCCAAGGCTTCGTCGAGACCTCGCCGAAGCCCGAAGGGCGTAGGCGGGAGCCCGGCGCGAATGCGCCGACGAAAGCGCGAGCCGTGGGGGTGG
>JBOGJF010000446.1:0-3899 GCA_050747785.1 Vicinamibacteria bacterium | reverse complement strand
CGATTCGAGGCCCGTTGCTTCGGCGAGGTCTGCGGCCTCGATGACATGCGCATCGGCCTCGACAACTTCGTTCAGAACGGACCGCGCAGCAAGGCGGCTTTCATCCACCGGTGATTAGAGACACGTTGGTTCTAGCTCAGATGCCCTTGCGACTGGCGAGCACGTGCTCCCACGCATCGCGAAGGTCGAAGCGTCTGGCCAGCCCTTCGAGCTCCTGGCAAACCGGCGGGGACAGGGGGATGCCGTTCGCACGCCGTTCCTCTTCGGCTTCATACTCCCGCTCCCCAGGATAAAAGACGCGCGTTGCCCCTCGCGCACCCGAAAAAGAAAGCTTCTTGAGCATCAAGTCGAGGCGCTCTCGAAACGGGGCGAGGGCACCGAAAGACTCAATGCGCAGCGCGGCGAAGAAGTGTCCGATGCGCGCGACCGCGGGATGATCGCCTTCCGCACCCGTTAGCTCCTCTCCAAACGCGCCTCCCGACAAGACACCCGAGAGGATGTCGACGACGAGCCCTAGTCCGTAGTTTTCTCTCCCCGCTGAACTCGTCGTGAATTCGAGGAAGAAGGGGCCCTTGCCTTCCTTGGTCGGAACTGCCATCGCAATCGGATTCGTGCCGTACATGGGTCGTGTTCCGCCTGGAGGCACGATGGTCGGCCGGTCGTTGTTCATCGCGACACCCATCATCTGTTCGGCCACGGCCATGCGCGCGTAGTATCCCAGCATCCCCGGTTGATTGCTGTTGCGCACCGCGACAGCCGCAATGCCATTTTTCGCGGCCCTCCGGATGGCGAGCTCCATCGCTTTGACTCCCACTACCGGACCGGGGCCATTGTCACCATCGAGCGTCAGGGCTCCCGCTTTGTCCTCGACGACTTCCAAGGAAGGAGTCGGGTTGACCAGCCGAGCCGAGAGACGACCGGCGTGGAAGGAAAGCCTGGCGGCGCCCTGGCCTTCTACGCCCGCGAGATCGGCGGCGACGAGGACGTCCGCGATCTTCGACGCGTCCTTGGGCGGCACGCGCAAGCGTTTGAAGATCTCGCGGACGAAATAGTGAAGCTTGCCCGGATGAACGAGAAGCGGTTCGGTCATGGTCGTCGAAGAAGAGCCGCAATGCTATCGGTCGCTTCCGCGGAAGTCAAAGACGCGGTGCCATCAACGGTGACCGAGCGCCAACCGCATTTACGCGGGGTTTCGCCCACGGTCTGGATCGAATAGTCAACGTGGGAGTCCCGTTTTCCTAAGGATTCCTGCGGTCACTGTGGGGGAAAGGATCGAATTCGTGGCGACTTCCCCCCAATGAACGAAATGGCGGGTAATCCCAATAGTGTAAGTAGCTGATTCTTAAGCCTCTTCCTTTCCCATGACGGCACGCCGATTGCTAATGAATCAGTCGGGTAGAGCTCAACCATTCTGCGAAGGGGAACCAAGTTGACGGGCTGGCGTGTTCGGGCAAGTATCCTGGCGGTCGTTGCGACGCTCTGCGCGGAAACCCTTCACGCCGGCCAGGGCGTTTTCCAGTACCTCGCCACGCCGGTTAACGTGACCCCTAGCCTGACGGGTTGGCGGGACGTTGACGTTTCTTCTTCCATTCCGGTCGGAGCCACCGGCGTGATCCTGCAGTACTGGAACAAGTCGGGTACCAACATGGACTACGGTGTCCGAAACAATGGCTCCGGCGACGGCTTTTTTCTTGACAGCACGAAGGACCAGCAACAGGGATGGCTCATGACCGGCGTGGATTCCAACCGTATCTTCGAGGTGTACACCGAATTCACCGGTGTCGTCGAGACCTGGCTGGTCGGCTACACGATGTCCGGGGTGACGTTTCTGACTAACCGAGTGGACAAATCGCTCGGTTCGACCGGCACCTGGCAAAACATCAACATCAGTGGCGACACGGCAACGACGGCTATCGGCGCCATCTTCACCGTTCACAACACGGACGGCTCCTCGCAAACCTATGGGCTCCGGAAGAACGGCTCGGGTGATAATCGAGTCAATATCCTCCGGGCCAACACCGCGACCCTCGGGATCATCGGCGTCGACTCCGGCGAGATCGCTCAGATGCAGATCGGCAACACTACGGTAGATCTCTACCTGGTCGGATATGTGACGAGTGGCGCTGTCTTTTTTACCAATGCCATCGACAAATCCCACACAGGCCCCGTTAATACTTATCAGGCTGCAGACATCACCGCCAACATCGGAACCGATGACGCGAACGGAGCCATCGTGGAAATCTATCCGTCGGGTGGGACCAGACGCCAGGTGGCGCTTCGACCGAACGGCTCCTCCTTCGACAAGTACAACTTCGTCGACCACTCTTTCGCAGTCGTGGGGATCGACTCGGGAGATGTCTTTCAGCAGGAAGTTGAGAATCTGACGATGGACACATACCTCGTCGGCTACACGCTGGCGACGACCACCGCCGTGGATCTGATCTCCTTCAACGCGAAGCCGCTGGACGGTGCGGTGGAGCTCACATGGGAAACAGGCTCGGAGGTGGACAATCTGGCTTTCCATCTCTATCGATCTTCGTCGGAAGAAGGTCCTTACGAGCGGCTCACTCCAAATCCTAATCCCGGATTGGGGTCTTCTCCGCAAGGGGCAAGCTACAGCTATGTAGACTCCGGTCTGACGAATGGAGAGACGTACTACTACAAGCTGGAAGACATCGAGACGACGGGAGTGACGGAGTTTCACGGCCCGGTTTCGGCAACGCCGGAGGCGGGAGCCTCGGCGGTGATTGTCGATCCGGCAGAAGAAGGGAGCGAGTCGTCGCGCATTACCTATGGCAGCCCCTGGGAGAACGAGGTCCGGTTCCACCGAAACGGTCGAAAGGGCGGCGTGCTGGAGCTCATCACGCGAGGCTTCTACGGGTATCCAGAAGAAGACGGCACGGTGCGGCTGGAAGTGCCGGGATTGGAGCTGGTAGCGGAGCCGGGTGAGCCCTGGGTTCCCGTGTACCGGGGTTGGCTCGATGCGGTGGCGGGCCGGAAGGTGACGTTGGGCGCCATCCGAGCGGAGGACGTGCAGGAGTTCACCGGACTACGCCCGAGCGCTGCGGAGGCGCCGGTCGTGATTGCCTCATCGGACGGGACGATTCAAGCGGGCGTGAAGAAGGTGAAACGAGCTTTTCTCTACCAGGACGGGCTGTATCCGCGGGAACCAGCACGGCTGGCAGACCTGGCGTTTCAAGAAGGTGAGAAGAAAGCGCTCTTGGAATTGGCGCCCTTGCGTTGGGATGAGCTAGGTGGACGGCTCCTCATGGCGGGTCGTCTTCAGGTACGGGTTAGCTTCCAGGGCCGGGAGCCGTCGGAGAAGGTACTCGCGAGCGGCGTCGGCCGTCACCACGTGGAAAACCACGCCCGCCGCAACGTGCTGGCTCAGTTGGTAACCCAGGAAGCGGGACTCCACGGAGTACGGTTCGAAGACCTTTTCGGAAGTGGCGGCAGGCCTAGAAAGACGAACGAGCTGCGACTGAGCCGCCAGGGTAAAGCGGTTGCCTTCCGTGTCGTGCCAGTGTCGAAGAACTTTGCACGCGGCTCCACTCTGTACTTCATCGGTGAAGGCGCCGATGCGAACCCGTACGGTGATGAAGCGGTGTACGAGCTGGAGGCGAGTCGCTCCGGGGTCCAGATGCAGAGGGTGAACGGAGCGCCCTCGGGGTCGGCCGTATCTCACTACTGGAAGACGGTGCGCCGCGAGGAGAATCGTCTGTACCAGGCGGCTTACATCGAAGCGGAAGACGTATGGCAGTGGGATTGGATCGCCAGTTGGATTCCGATGAGCCCCTGCCCTCCAGCGGATCCATTGGTTCCCCTGCCTCGCGGGTGCTACAGCTTCAACGTCGTAAACTTGGCTGCGAGCTCGGCGCCTTCGACGCTCGACATATGGC
>JBOGJF010000445.1:0-3843 GCA_050747785.1 Vicinamibacteria bacterium | reverse complement strand
GGGTTGGATCGCTGGGAGCAGGCCATCCAACGGGCCAAGGGCGGATGCGTAGAGTTCCACATCGGCCAAAGATACAGAATCCGTGCCAGGGGCAGCGGCTCCCAACCCATTGAAAAGATTGTGTTTTTACGGGGAAGAACGTCGGGGGTGGGGGTAATCTCACCCAGCGCCCAGGGGCCGGAGTGACACGAGCTAGTCCCTAATGCAAACTTAGTCCAGCTGCAGGCCCTTGAGATAGGCGCGGAAAGGCTCGCCCAGATCCGCGCGCTTGAGGGCGTACTCGACGCTCGCCTTCAGAAATCCGAGCTTGTTGCCGCAATCATGGCGCTTTCCCTCGAACTCGAACCCGAATACCGGCCGCTCGGAGGCCAGGGAGCGTAGTCCGTTCGTGAGCTGAATCTCACCGCGTTCATCCATTCCCGTACTTGCCAGGTGGGCGAAGATATCGGGAGTGAGGATGTAGCGACCGATGATCGCAAGATCGGAGGGTGCTTCGGAAGCGGAAGGCTTTTCGACCATATCCCGAACACGGTAGAGCCGGTCACCGACTCGCTCACCCGAGATCACTCCGTAGCTCGAGATTTCCTCACGGGGAACTTTCATCACCGCCAGCACCGGCCCTCGTTCCCTTTCGAACACATCGAGCATCTGCTTGATACAAGGAACTTCGGAGTCGATGAGATCATCTCCTAGCATCACCGCGAAGGGCTCGTCACCGATGAAGTGCTCGGCAACGGAAACCGCGTGTCCCAGCCCCAGCGCTTCTTTTTGCCTTACGTACGACACATGAATGAGATCGGAGATGGCCTTGACGGTGGCCAGCTCCTTCTTCTTGCCCCGCTCCTCGAGAAACCGCTCGAGCTCGAAGGAAACGTCGAAGTGATCCTCGATCGCACTCTTGCCACGACCGGTCACGATCACGATGTCCTCGATTCCGGCCGCGACCGCCTCCTCGACGACGTATTGAATGAGCGGCTTGTCCACCAGGGGCAGCATTTCCTTGGGCTGCGCCTTGGTGGCGGGAAGGAAACGGGTACCCAATCCTGCGGCGGGGAGCACGGCCTTGCGAAGCTTCATGGGTTACGGGTCGCTTCCTCCCTCGAGATCGAAGTCGTCGCTGCTGACTTCACGGCCAACGGGAGGGTCATCTTAACCTCTCCCCTTCAAACGAGCAAGGCGCGTGAGGCTTTGAAAGCGCGCCGCGTCGAGGCTAACATGTGCGCCATGCTGGACTTGAACTTCGTTGCCGACAATCTAGATCTGGTGTCGTCGCGGCTCAAGGATCGTGGCCTGGACGTCGATCTTTCAGAAGTCTCGACGCTCAACGCCGAGCGCAAACGACTTCAGACCGAGATCAGCCAGATGCGTCACGACCATCAGGAAGAGTCTCAACAAATCGGGGCTCTGATGAAGGAAAAGAAGAAGGAAGAAGCGGACGTGCTGCGCGGACGGCTCCGGGAGGTCTCCAACGACATCAAGGCCAAAGAGGAGCGGCAAGCCGAGGTCGAAGAGCTCCTGCGGCAACTCGTCATGGCACTTCCCAATCTACCCGACGCAAGCGTTCCGGTGGGAGGCGACAGCTCCGCCAACGTCGAGGTTCGCCGCCACGGGGAGCCTCCGAGCTTCGACTTCACTCCGCGGCCTCACTGGGAGGTCGGGACAGAGCTCGGTATTTTGGATTTCGATCGCGCCGCCAGGCTTTCCGGGGCACGGTTCGTCGTGTATCTGGATCTGGGAGCCAAGCTGGAACGGGCGCTCATCAACTTCATGCTCGATCTTCACACGACCAAGCACGGGTATCGGGAAGTGCTCCCTCCCATCTTGGTGAACGCCCAAACCCTCGAGGGCACGGGCCAGCTCCCCAAGTTCGAAGCCGATCTGTTCAAGGTGAGAGAGCGAGACCTCTACCTCATCCCCACCGCGGAGGTGCCGCTTACCAACTTGCACCGAGACGAGGTGCTGGAAGGTCGTCAGCTACCTCTCTACTACACGGCCTTCACACCCTGCTTCCGTAGCGAGGCGGGCTCCTACGGCAAGGATGTGCGGGGGCTCATTCGACAGCATCAGTTCAACAAGGTGGAACTGGTGAAACTCACGACACCCGAAACCTCTTTCCAGGAGCTGGAGAGGATGACGGTCGACGCCGAGGAAGTCCTCAAGCAGCTCGAGCTTCCCTATCGCGTCGTCACGCTCTCCACCGGGGATATGGGCTTTGCCGCCGCGAAGACTTACGATCTGGAAGTATGGCTCCCGGGGCAAGACGGTTATCGCGAAATCAGCTCGTGCAGCAACTGCACTGACTTTCAGGCGCGACGCGCCAAGATTCGCTATCGGCCCGACGCGAAGTCAAAGGTCCGCTTCGTTCATACGCTGAACGGTTCCGGTCTGGCGGTGGGAAGAACGCTGGTTGCAATACTAGAGAACTTTCAGAACCGTGACGGCTCGGTAGGGATTCCGAAAGTGCTCCGGCCCTATCTCGGCGGGGTAGATCGGCTCACCGCCGGCGCCGGCAGCTGAGTCACTAGGCGCCCGCCTCTTTGCCGGCGACTCTTCGTATCTTGGGCTTCTCCGCCAGACGAAGCTCTAGAGCGGGGTCCTTCTCGCCGAATCCGCTATCGGGGCGGCCCAGCAGGTAGCCCTGACCGTGATCCACGCCCAGCGCCAAGAGGGTGTCCATTTCTTCCTGCCGCTCGATCCCCTCGGCAATGATGGTGGAGCCCATCTTGTCGGAGAAGCTCTTGAGCGCCTTCACCATCTCTTGGCGCACGTAGCTGGCGTCGATATCCCGCACCAACTCCATGTCGAACTTCAGGAACTTGGGGTTCAAATTCGCGATTTTTTCCAGACCGGAGTGGCCCGCGCCGATATCGTCCACCGCAATCGCGATTCCCATCTCGGTAAAGTTGCGAACCGCTTCTCCAAAAATGGAGTAGTTCTCGATCGCGTACTTCTCCGTAATCTCGAGCACGACTCGCTCGGGCGAGAGCTCCAACCTTTCCAGCATGTCGAGTAAGCCCGGTCCGTTGAAATCGGGGTCGTACATCGACGACGGTAGGATGTTGATGAAGAGCTTGGTATCGGGCGGCATGCTCTTGGCAGTGCGGAGCGCCCTCTGCCGACAGGCCCGATCGAGCTCGAAGACCAAATCGGCGTCAGCGGCGGCGTCGAAGAGATGAAGCGGACTCTCGAACGCGGTTCCCTGGGGGCCCCGTGACAAAGCCTCGAAACCCATCCGTGCCCGGGTATCCATTCGATAGATGGGCTGAAAGAGGGTCTTCAAGCTATCGTTGAGGATGATCTCGAGAAGGTGCGCCCGATTCCTGAAGGCCCGCTGCAATTGCTGGTAGCGAACACACTCCCAAGCTTCGTTGACCAAACGGGCAACCAGCCTCTCCGGCATGACCAGCGGGTTGTGTAGGACCAACCCGTAGCCCACCGGAACGTTGAGACTCCCTCTCAAGTAGGGCGCCGCCCGTTTCGCCAAACGCTGATTGAAATAGTTCTCGATCCGCGCCGCCGCAGCTTCCAACTCCGAGATGTGAGCCGGCTGGCCGGTTCGCTTCGGGGAGAGAAAAATCAAGAAGGCGTCGCCCGCCCGGTCGCTGCTGGCCAGCATATCGGTGGAGCGAACCTCGCCGCCTCGGAGCTCGATGAACAGCTCACCGGCTGTGGCCAGGACCTTCTCGTAGGCGCGGGATCCATAGTCGTGCTCGACCTGGCTGAGCTGGGAGATGTCGATGAGGAGGACTCCCATGCTGCCGTGGCGGGCAAGGAGCAGGAGAATCTCGTCGAGTCGCTCCCGATAGGGTAAGCCGTCGGCCTCTATCATCTATAGTGTGCTGT
>JBOGJF010000444.1:0-3214 GCA_050747785.1 Vicinamibacteria bacterium | reverse complement strand
GCACAGAGGCATCCACATGACGTTCGCGAGGTGCAGTTGTCCAAGGCGAAAGAAGCGCGGCGGCGCGAAAGCGAAAACGACTCCCGCCACGAGAGACCCCGGCACGCCGACGCCGAGGCAGCGCGCCATGAAGTAGGTTCCGGCGCCCGCACCGGCGCAGGAGATCAGAAGCACCGCGTTCATCGCGAAGACCGGGTTGTCGGTTGCGGCCAACCAAGGAGCGGCGAGGAGTGCGCTTCCCATCAGATGCTCGGAATAGGCCAGCGTGTCGGGCTGAGGGAAGAAGATGTTCGCTTGAAACAAAGAGAAGGGCTTGTGCACCAGCGCGTGAACGTCCCAGGCAAGGGTCCAGAGAAATAGCCGTGTATCGGCCCCCAAATCGAGCGCGCGGCTTCCGGGATAGAGGCTGATGGGGAACGTCCAGATGGCGGTCAGCGCGGCGAAAAACCCGATCGCGCCCGTAGCCGCCCGTGCGCTCAAACGGTCGCGCCTCTGCGGTGGCTTGCCTGGGTACGGACCATCCGACCCACACCCGGGGAGAGTGAGTGGCACAAGAGTAGGCGTTTCATAGACTTACCGCATGGAGCGCCTTGACAGTGCCGATAACCTCACTGTATACTTCCATTTAGTTCGATGAGCTGCTCTATCAGACCGAGCGCCGGGCTGATGGCATCGGCCATGGTTTTCTTGGTGGCCTTGCCCGCCCTGCCCGCGCCCATTCACAAGCTCACCATCAACGACATTATCCACCGGGTGAGCGCCCAGTACATCACCGAAGGCATCGACCGCGCCGATGAGGAGGGTGCCGCGCTCGTGCTCATCCAGCTTCAAACGCCGGGTGGGCTCGACACCGCGATGCGAGAGATCATCGAGAGGATCCTCAACGCCAAGACACCGGTGGTCGTCTACGTGGCGCCGTCCGGCGCCCGCGCCGCCTCGGCCGGGTTCCTCATCGCCATCTCCGCCGACGTGGCGGCGATGGCTCCCGGTACCAACATGGGTGCCGCGCACCCGGTTTCCGGAAGCGGCGAGGCGATGGACGAAACGATGTCCCAAAAAGTCGAGTCCGATGCGGCGGCCTACATCCGCTCGATCGCGGCCAAGCGAGGCCGTCCGGTCGAGCTCGCGGAAAAAGGCGTCATCGAGAGTCAGTCGTGGACGGAAGAGGAAGCCCTCGAGGTGGGGCTCATCGACTACGTCGCGGCGAATCAGGAAGAGCTCATGCAGAAGCTCGATGGCGCGACGGTGACACGTTTCGATGGCAAGGAGGTCGTGCTTCACACGGCGGGTGAGCCGGTCATCGAGCAGGAAATGAGTCTTCCGCAGCGCATTCTCTCGGTCATCGCACACCCTAACGTGGCCTACATTCTTATGGCGCTGGGCGTGATGGGACTCTATTTCGAGTTGGCGAATCCGGGAGCGGTGCTGCCGGGCGTCGTCGGCATCATCTCGCTGATTCTCGCTTTCTTCGCGCTCCAGATACTTCCCGTCAACTACGCCGGTCTTCTACTCATCGCGGCGGGCCTCGGCATGGTCATTGCGGAGGCATTCACTCCGGCTTTCGGGGTCCTCGGGCTCGGTGGCATAGCGAGTCTCATCCTCGGCTCACTGATCTTGTTCGAAGAGCAATCCGTGCCAACTCCCGCTCTTCAGCTCAGCTGGACGATCATCCTACCCGTGGTCTTGACCTTGGTCGTCATGTTCGGCTTGATCGCACGGCTGGTCATCATCTCCCAGAAGAGAAAGCCCACCACCGGCGCGCAAGGGTTGATAGGGGAAGAGGGCGTGGCATCCACCGAGATCGACGGAAGAGGTAAGGTTTTCGTTCACGGCGAATATTGGAACGTTTCTGCACCGGAAAAGATCGATAAGGGGGCTCGCGTGCGGGTGACGGGGATCGAAGGGCTCCTTCTCAGCGTGGAGCCGGCTTCCAAGGGCTCGAACGAAAGGGAGTAATAAAGATGTTCGGACTTCCGATGGGTACTTTTGTAGTTGTCGTCGTATTGGCAATCTTCTTTCTCAATTGGATCAAGGTCCTGAACGAGTACGAGCGAGGGGTGATCTTCCGCTTTGGTAAGCTCTTACCTTATCCCAAGGGGCCGGGTCTCATCTTCGTCTTCAGTCCGATCGACAAGATGGTCAAGATGAGCTTGCGCTTGGTGGCACTGGATGTGCCGCCCCAGGATGTGATCACTCGAGACAACGTTTCGGTCAAGGTGAACGCGGTCATTTTCTTCCGCGTCGTTCATCCCATCAAGGCGGTCGTCGAAGTCGAGAACTTTCTCTACGCCACCTCGCAGCTGGCTCAGACGACGCTGCGGAGTGTGTTGGGGCAGGTGGACCTAGACGATCTGCTAGCGGAGCGAGAGCGGGTGAACGTGCGGCTCCAGGATATTCTGGACAAGCACACCGATCCATGGGGCATCAAGGTAACCTCGGTGGAGGTCAAACATGTCGACCTGCCGCCGGAGATGACCCGCGCCATCGCGAAACAAGCCGAGGCGGAACGGGAAAAGCGGGCGAAGATCATCCACGCCGCCGGTGAATTCGAAGCTTCCGAGAAGCTCGCGGCCGCCGCGGCGATCGTCGGGCAGCATCCCATGGCGATACAGCTACGGTACCTTCAAACTCTCACCGAAATAGCGACGGAGAAAAACTCCACGATCATCTTTCCGCTGCCGGTGGATCTGATACTGGAGTTCTTGAAGAAGAAAGGATGATTGAACCAAGAGGAAAGCGGTGTCGCCGAGGTTTCGACTAACGTGATCAAGATGCAGGACGAAGAGCTCAGTATCAGAGGTTCGCTTTCCGAGTCGAGTCTCCACGAGCTCCTCGCCTCGATCGGTCGAAGCACGGAGACGGGTACACTCAACTTCCACGATATGGGCCGCTGGAAGGCGATCTACTTCAAGGAAGGACAGATCATCTTTGCCACCTCCAACATTCCCGACGATCGTCTCGGTGAATACCTCATCAAGAAGGGCCGGATCACCGTGCGCCAGTTCTTGGAGGGCAGCAAACTGGTTCGTCCGGGCAAGAGGTTCGGCGCGGTGTTGGTGGAGGAGAACATTCTTTCTTCCGACGAGCTTCTCGCAGCCATCCAGGGGCACGTCGAGGAGATCGTGTACAGCCTCTTCGACTGGGTGCGGGGCGAGTACGAGTTCGTCATCAAGGATCTCTCGGCGGAAGGCCCGATCACACTGAACTTGAACAC
>JBOGJF010000443.1:0-5368 GCA_050747785.1 Vicinamibacteria bacterium | reverse complement strand
CGACGAGGTCTCCGATCGGTAAATAGAGGCGATTGGAGCCGTCCTCGAACCGACCCATGAGGGCCCCGAGGGCCCGAGCCGCCTCCTGCTCCATCCAGTCTTCGTCGTCGCGGAGAAGATCGGTCGTCCGGGCCAGCGTGGCGACCAGGTTCGGGTTGTGCCGCGCAGCGAGAAACGGCAGGGTCTCGTGGCGGACGGAATTACGTGGGATGGAACGGTCCTCGTTGGAAGGGTCCTGGCGATAAGGGAGCCGTCTCGATCCCAAAAAGGCGAGAACTTCCGATCGCGTGACGTCCAACATGGGGCGGATGAGCCCGTTCGGTAGCATGTTCAAGGAGGAGACCGGACCCATCGCCGCGAGTCCCCTGATTCCGGCTCCGCGCAGCAATCGCAACAGGAAGGTTTCGGCCTGATCGTCGCGGGTGTGGCCGACGGCGACTCGGTGGCAATCCCATCGGGCAGCGGTCGCGCCCAGGAATCGGTAGCGGCTGTTTCGCGCCTGCTCCTCGATCGAGCAACCGGAGCTCCGCGCTTCGAGAGCGACGTCGATCCGGTGCGTCGCGATCGGCAACTCGAGGCGCTCCGCCCATTCGACGCAAAAGGCCTCGTCGGCGTCGGATCCCGGCCTCAGTTGGTGATTGAGGTGGGCGAGGCGTAGCTCGAGGTTGTGCTCGCGAGCCAGCTCGGCGAGAGCCTGGGTGAGCGCCACCGAATCCGGACCACCTGAGACGGCGACTAGTACTCGCTCTCCCGGGCGGATCAAGTCGAACCGCCGAATGGCGTGTTCGACCTTTGGGAGAAGCATGTGAGCTCGGTTTCCTGCCGGTGCCGGGTGCGGCCCCGAGACACGCCGAGGCGTGCGGCCGTTGGTTCCGGCCACCCCCGGCTTCATCGTCTTGGAGAGCCTTGGTAAATTCCTCTGAACATTGTATATTAATAGTGTCCAACCGAAATTGTCAACAAACCACGAGAGTCCCCGCGTCGTCCGCAACCGGAAAAGGGCCAGCGATTGAGTTGTTTCCAGTGCAACGCCAGCGACGAGGAAAAGCAGCTCCGGAAGTGTTCGATTTGCTACCGTTACTTCTGCAATGACTGTGGCGTGAACCGAAGCGGACGCTGGTTCTGCGCGAGCATCTGCGCCGATTACTTCTTTTACGGCGAGGACGAGGATGAGATGGAGGAATGAAGTCGGCCGCCAGGGGTCAGATGACGTCTCGAGCCGTCAGGAGTCAGCAGGACTCGCCTCCTCGGGGCTCAATCGCAGTGGCCTTGCCTTGACGCGAACGATGCGTCGATGGCTCACCCTTTCGACCGAAAGCATGAGTCCCGCGACCGCCAGCTCTTCTCCCCCCGCCGGTATCCGTCCCAGCCGAGTCAGGATGAGACCGGCAAGCGTGTTGTAGTCCGGCTCCTCCGGTAGGTCCAAACCCAGGCCTTCGTTGAGATCTTTTACTGAGATCGATCCGCTCAGAGAGTAGCTCCCATCGGGGAGAGCCCGGATCGGGGAAACCTCCTCGCGCTCGTCGCTGAGCTCACCGACGATCTCCTCCAGCAGGTCTTCCAGGGTCACCATGCCTTCCACGCCCCCGTGCTCATCGACGACCAGCGCCAGGTGAACGCGCTTCTTCTGCATCTGTTCCAGGGCTTGCTCCACTTTGGCTCCGTCGGGCAGAAAGTAGGGCTTGCGAAGGACGTCGGCGAGCTGGAAGGGAACGCTGTTCCCCCAGTATCGAATGAGGTCCTTTGAATAGACCAACCCTTCGACCTTGTCGAGCGTCTCGCGATAGACCGGTATGCGCGAAATGCGATGTTTCTGGATGAGGGACAAGATATCCTCGAGGGGTGCGCTTACGTCCACTGCCACGATCTCGGTGCGCGGCACCATTACCTCGGAGACTCGGGTCTCACCGAGCTCGAACACGTTACGCAACATTTGACGCTTGGTGCCCGTGTCTCCGGCGCCGTCGCCACCACCGTGGACCAGAACCTGGAGCTCCTCGAGGGTAATCTCGTGTCTTAGCGGTCGTGGCACTTCGCCGAACACGCGAAGGAAGCCGTTCGACACGAGAGTCAGCAATTTGACGGCCGGACTGAAAAGACGGATGCAGAAGACGACGGGTCGGATAACGAGCAGTGACCATTCTTCCGGATGGCGGGCCGCGAGGCTCTTGGGGACCATCTCGCCGAAAACGAGAATCAATGCGGTAATACCGAGCGTGCTGAGCGTAATGGCTTCCGCTCGCTTCTGCGGGTCGGTAACAGAGAGCGTTACTGCGTAGGTCACTAGAGCGCCCGCCGCGGTGTTCACGAATACGTTACCGGTCAGGATGGTTCCCAATACCTTCTCGGGATAGGTGAGGACGCGGCGAATCAATGTGGCATGGTGTCCCCTACGTTCCTCCAGGTGTCGCAATCGATACCGGTTCAGGGACAACAGGGCGGTCTCCGCGCTCGAGAAAAACGCCGAGAGGCATAGGAGGATCAGAAGAGCGATGAAAGCCGCGGTCAACATGAGGGCGACGGTCTGCGGGAAGACTATCATGAGCCCGCTCGGGGGACTAGAATGGCGTCCCGATGATGGCTCAGGAGGAGGTGTTGGGCCCGCGCTGGGACGTCCTGCTCGCGTCCGCGGCACCCCGCGCGACGAAGAGGGAGCGAGCATTGAGAGTGCGCCGACGAAAGCACGGGGGGCCGCCAAAACGAGTGGTTGCTCGACTGAATCCAGCCAGGCGGGTCCGCAGCGCCCGGTTGGCCGCCAAAACGAGTGGTTGCTTGACTAAGTCGAGCCAGGCGGCGGGTACCGGCGGCGCGAATGCACACTAAGAGGTCGGGATGCGTATCTCCATTATAGGAGCCGGCGCGTGGGGAACCGCTCTTGCCCGCCTGACCGCGAACAAGAACCACGAAACGAAGCTCTGGGCCTACGAGCCGGACGTCGTCGATTCCGTCAAAGAAAACCGGATGAACCAGCTCTTCCTCCCCGGGATCGAGCTTCCCGGGAGCCTCGGCGTCACGAACGACCTGGAAGAAGCGGCGCGGGGGGCCGAGATGGTCGTGACCGCCGTGCCTTCCAGCCACTTGAGGCGGGTCTTGAACGACGTCGCACCCCACGTTTCCAAGGAAGCCTTCTTCGTCAGTGCTACCAAAGGGCTCGAGGAGGAGAGCCTTTTGCGCATGAGCCAGGTGATCGACGAAGTGCTACGGACGCGGTTCGAGCCCCACGTCATAGTACTCTCCGGCCCCACTTTCGCGGTGGAGGTGGCCCGTGATCGGCCGACCGCGCTCGTAGCAGCTTGCGACCAAACGGAGTTGGCACGAACGGTCCAGCACGAGCTCTCCTCGTTGACGTTTCGCATCTACGCCAATGACGATGTGGTCGGCGTCGAGCTAGGGGGCGCGGTCAAGAACGTGATTGCCATTGCCGCGGGGGTGAGTGCGGGGCTTGGATTGGGACACAACGCCGTGGCCGCGCTGATCACGCGGGGGCTGGCGGAGATCTCGCGTTTGAGCGCTGCCCTGGGTGGCCGGCGGGAAACACTGGCGGGTCTGGCCGGGTTGGGGGATCTCGTCCTGACTTGTACGGGAGAGCTCTCGCGCAACCGTTCCGTGGGCTACGAGCTCGGCAGAGGAACGCCGCTCGACACAATTCTCTCGTCGATGCGCACCGTGGCGGAGGGCGTACCGACGACCCAAGCCACGGTGGCTCTCGCTCGCCGGCATGGCGTGGAGATGCCCATTACGTTCCAGATGGATCGGCTCCTCCGAGGTGAGACGACACCCGAGGTAGCGATCCAGGAGCTCATGGGCCGTCGGCTCAAAGAGGAATGAAGAGTGGGAGTGCGCGAACGGGTAGTCGATTGGGTTAAGTTGACAATCTTCACGAAGCGCTAATTGACAATTAGCTGGCAATCGAACGGCGGGCACCCATGCCACGGCAAGGCCCCTCGGTTAGTTTATTGTCTATAAATCATTATTAAACAGATGTTTGTCGTATATTAGATTGACGATAAAAATATAGATACAGTTGACAAAGACTTGACAATCACGTTAAAAGAGGTCCGTGGATACGAAACAGCGGATCCGTGCCCACCTCAGCCGGCATACCTCGGCCTCGGGAGGAGAGCTCCGTCGCCATTTGGGCATTAGCAGGCAAGCGCTCAACGCTCACCTGCGCGCCCTGATCGACTCCGGAGAGATCATCAAGGCGGGGGCGACCCGTGGCTCACGCTACAGCCTGGCGGCACGAGCTCCGGCACCCGTTTCGATCTCGCGCGACGTGCCGCTCCACGGCCTAGACGAGAGTAAGCTCTACGACGAGCTGGCGATGAAGCTCAACCTCGCCCGCGCCCTTCGTCCCAACGTCGAGGCAATCTTCCGCTACGCCTTTACCGAAATGCTGAACAATGCCATCGAGCATTCGAAAGCCGAGCAATGTAAGCTCCGCCTCCGCCTGGACGCGGGAACGGCGTCGTTCCGAGTCCGAGATCGCGGCATCGGAGTGTTTCACTCCGTTGCTTCGAAGCTGCACTTGCCGGACGAAGACGCTGCACTCGTCGAGCTCATGAAGGGCAAGACGACGACGATGGCGGACACTCATTCGGGGGAGGGCATTTTCTTCACATCTCGAGCAGCGGACCGATTCGTGCTGCGGTCGCACCGGACAGAGGTGGAGTGGAACCGATCTCGAGACGATGTGTTTGTCTCACAGCGGCGCTACCTTCAGGGGACGAAAGTGGACTTCTCTTTGCGGCGTGATACGCGCCGATCCTTGGAAAGAGTCTTCGAACGGTTCGCCCCGGAAGAATACGACTTCCGTTTCCAGAAAACGGAGGTGTTCGTGAGAATGCTGAAGAAAAGCTACGTCTCGCGGTCGGAAGCCAAACGGTTGCTAACGAACCTCGAGAAGTTTAGCGAGATCACGCTCGACTTCAAGGGCGTAAAGGCTATCGGCCAAGGGTTCGCAGACGAAGTGTTCCGAGTCTTTGCCCGTCGGCACCCTAACATCAAGATCTCAGTCGAGAACACCACGGCACCGGTAGATGCGATGCTACGACATGTTGCGTCGGGGTAGCTCTTCACCGGTAGACTGAGCGGGTCGAATAATCTCGTAAAGCGTGGTTCGTTGCGCGGGCTCGAATCCGGACTCGCGGATGAGCGTCTGGATCTCTTCGGTCGTGGTCTTGTTCACGAAGCCCGTGCACGCGTGAACGTTCTCCTCGAACAGAGTCCCACCGAAGTCGTCGGCGCCCCAATGCAAGGCGACCTGTCCCGCCTTCTTTCCTTCCGAGAACCACGAGGCTTGGATGTGGTCGAAGTTGTCGAGGAAGATTCGGGATGCGGCGAGAACTCTGAGGTATCGGTTGGGGCC
>JBOGJF010000442.1:0-5193 GCA_050747785.1 Vicinamibacteria bacterium | reverse complement strand
TCGCCCTGCACCATGATATCCAGGTCACCCATGGGGCGAAGCGCTGGACTCGGGTAGAGCCATCCCGCAAAAGACGCACCCTTCAGCAGCAGCATCGGTGCCCCGCCACGCCTTGCCTTGCGGGTTCTCTTGATGATGGATTGAGCGTGCTCGAACAAGAAGAACGTGTGGGCCAGGTTCGTGTAGTACGTGCTCTCGAGGGACTGAAAAACCGCCCCAGGGATCTCCCGCTCCAGACCCGACTGCCGGATCCCCGCGAAGAGAAGGTTCCCCAGCCGGTGTCGGCGAGCGGAGGCGGTGATCCAGGACCAGTCCGTGCTGGTCAGGTGGCGGGCTCCGGCGACATCCACCGACTCACCGAGTCCGGCGCGCACCAAGGCTAGGTAGAGCTCGGTTCTCATGAGCCTTCTCCGGCAAGACTCGGGAAGCTTCCCGAGAGTCGTCTCTTGAGAGCAGCCTTCAAACGAACCAGACGTGGGTAGTACCGATTCAACAGTAGTCCGATGCGCCGGGCGACGGTTCCGTCCAGTGGCAGAAAGAAGATACCGTCGATCCCGAGGATCCTTCCGAGCAGCTGGCCGCGACCCACCAAGCCATCCGACTCGCCAGACGCGTCGCCCTTTGTCAGGCAACGGTGCCCGTCGAGCTCGATGACCCGATGCGCCAACATACGGCCACTCGCGGCCCGCAAGAGAACGATGTCTCCCAGAAGGGGTCCCGCGGGGAGGGACAAGGGTGCGATGCGAACGACCGAGCCGCTTCTGAGCAGCGGCTTCATGCTCGTGCCGGAGACCCGCAGCCGAAGGGTCCAACCGGATCCCAGGAGGGACTCTGCCAATTCTGCCATCGGTACTTGTCTCTTCATAATCGAGTCTCGCCTGGAAAAGAAATTCTCAGGGCATTGCGGTTTGCAAGGCCCGTGCCATCGCCGCATAGTCTGTGCCTTTTAACTTATTGAATTCGCGCAACTTATTTCAATGAGGGATTCCGACAATGGGACCCGGCCCCCAGGGCGGGTGGAAATTCACCCCCAGATAGACAGGGGTGCTTCCCCCGCAATGTTAACACTGCGTTAGCTTCCGCGGACTATCCTTGTAACTAGTTCTAAAGACGTCGCTTAGTTTGGAAGCGAAGCGTTGCATCGGAAGCTAATTGGGTGTAGGAATACACCCTCAGCAATGTCAAGATTATGGGAGTTTGACCCGGAAGAATTTCAGCTCAGGGTCTTTTCTCGACGAATACGAAGTACGATCCCGCGGCGGGCGGGCCTTCGAAACCGCTCGGACTTAGAGCGCTCACTCTCCAGAAGTACGTGCCCGGCTCGAGTCCAGTGATTCTCGCGTCGGTTCTTGCTCCGGTCAGGCGTTCCTCGGCCAGGTCGAAGAAGCCGGTGTCCCGCGAGATCTCCAATCGGTAGGACTGTGCCCCAGGGACCGGCGTCCATCGAAACACGACATCGAAGGACGAGGCCCGAAAGACTTCTTCCGCATGGGGCGCGATGAGCCCCTCGGGAGCTTGGGGCAGGGGCTCCAGGGTTGGAGTGTCGCCGCCAGAGATAGCGCCCTGCCTTGATGGAACCACCACGGTTTGATCGCCCGCTTCGAGCTCCACCTCACCCTCCAGAACTTCGAGTCGGGTAGCTTGACCCGCTTCGACCTTGAGCCGGAAATCCGTGCCTCGAGTCATCGTGTTCGCGGTGGGGGTCTCGATGAGGAAGCCCGTCTCGCTTCCACCCAGCGTTCGCGTCCAGATGTTTCCCTCGACCAATTCCAGCCTTATCCGGGCCTTAGACGACGTTCCCGCAGACGGCACGGTGGACGGCAAGGCGATCAGGCGGGCCTTGCTGTGGCTGCGAAGGACGACCTGGCTTCCGCCATCGAAAAGAATGCGCGCTCCCGAGTGACGCCACGTTCGCAGCAAATCCCCCTCGCGAAGGAGGAGGTTCTCCACGACCGGAATGTAGCGATCGTCGAAGCTGCGTCGAACCTCTGCTTCCCCATAGACACCCGCGATCTTGGCGAGAATGCGATCAGTAGCCAGCAAGTCCCGAGGGACTTCGATCGTGGTTCCGGGGCTTCTCAGCAGATTAAACCGCGCCAGCTCATCCCATGAGCTCGCGAGCTCCGGATATCGGCGGAAGAGCTCCTCGGGAGAAGACTCGGAGCTGGTCATGATGACGTAGGTTTCCTTGTGGTCTTTCTTGTCGGAGGACTCCTCGGCGGGACGAGCGGCCGCCACGGCTGCCAGCGTCGGGAGGGTCATCAAAACGAGCACGATTCTTGTCATCGCGTTTCGGACATCCTTTATGTCATCAAACATGATGGCCGGGCCCAGGGTCAGAGTGGGCATTGTCCGTCGTCGTGGAATTGGAGCTTGAGCTTTGACAGCTGTCACATCCGCAGGCGCATTGGCTTTGAGAGTCAGTCACCCCAGGCCGTTCGCCTGTCACATCAAGCAATTACTTTGCCACCACCCGGCTTCTGCCACTCACTACCTAAAGACTTTGCATTATGAGACTTAGCGGGGACTCCCGAGCATGGCGTGCCGGGCCGAAAGGGTTCTCGCGATGGGATTCCCCCCCAAGGGAGTGCCCAAACCACTACAGAAACCAGTACGGTATTCCCAGGATGTATTTTAAAATCAATAGATTAGATAAAGTTCCCCACCTAGCCGGGCTGGCACGAGGGTTGCTCTCTAAACCCCCTTATGGAGGAGTCCGACATGGCAAGAGCAGTCAAGGCGCGTGGTAAGGGGCGGCTCGTGGCCACGACGGTCGTGGCGTTCGTGGTCGTCTCGGCGCTCGTGGGCTATGGCGTCGCGCAGAGCACCCAGGTGACCCAGGCTGAATGGGCGGTCTACATGGTTCAGGGTTTGGGTCTCGACTGGAACATGCCGCCGCAAGCGACCGCCAATGACTTCGTCGCTCGCCTCCTCTGGTCGACCAGCATCGAGTTTCCGGCGACCCGGATCCTTCCAGGCTCGAGCGCTTCGCTCGGCGTTCACGAGGACCGGGCGCCGGCCTTCATCGAGACAAGCTCGCCCACCGCGGAAGCACTCTACCGGATCTCCACCGTGCAGCCCGGCGACTACAACTTCCGAGTGAACCTGGCCGGGGGCACCGCGATGCTGAAGGTCGGGAACTCCCTGTTCGAGATCACGCAGCCGGAAGAAGACTTCCGTTGGGTGGATCTCAGTCGAGTGAGTCTCGACCCTGGCGATCACACGGTGAGCCTTCTCCTTTCGGAGGGCGCCCGCGCGGAGGGTCTTTCTATCGTGCCTCCTTGCCTGCGTCGGATCGAGCCCCTCGGGGGATGGCAACCGCTCGAGAGTTTGACCTTTGCGGAGCTCGCGGTCACCGTGGCGCGGGCGCTCGACCTCGAGTACGACCTTCCCAAGGTCGGGCCGGAGATCCAGATTCGGGGAGAAGACTTCCAGAGGACTCTCGAGCTTCCGGTGCACGATGAGCCGCAAGGAACCTCCGAGGATCCGTTCTGGCTCACGACGGGAGGCAACATTGTTACCGCTCGCGCCCGGTTCACGGTTCCCGAGCACGGCTTCTATTCCATCGAGGCGCGTTACCTGAGCAGCACGCCGGTGCGTTGGGTATCGAACGGCTGTCTCAAAATCGTGACCTGCGCGTTTTCCGGCGAGCAGGGCATGCTTTGGAAGAGAGTCTTGGTCCTAGAGCTCGAGGCGGGCGAGCAGGATCTCGAGGTCACGCTTCCTCCCGATGCGTCTCTCGATCAGGTCGTCATCCAACGGCGTGACCCAAGCATCGAGGCGTACCTCCAGGTCGCGGCCGACGAGGGTTTTCGAATCGGCCCGGCGAGCCAGGTGGTCCGTCGTCGTGAAGCGACCGCGGCCGCGCTCCGTCTCAGGAATCGCTTCGACGCCCGAACCCAGTTCGGCTGCGAGGACACACTCGTTGCCATGGAACAGGCCGCTTTTCTCCGCATGGCTGTTCTCAGCAACCAGCAGGACCAGGACGGCGATCTGGTCACGTTCGCGCTCCCCGTACCGGATGCCGCCGCCACCAATCTCTTCCCCAAGGGAGGCACCGACGTGGCGGGAAGCCCGATCCTCCCGATCCCGACGCCGGTTGGAGACGTGTCCTCGGATTAGTGAGTCGGAATGCCGACGCTACCTTCCTAAAGACAGAGGCTACTTAATCTAGCAAAGATAGGGGCGCTACTAGATTAAGTAGCGATCACTAGGAGAGTCTTCTCGCTTGCGGTGAGCCTCGGTGCATGGGACGCGTCTGGATCGAGGTCACTTTGCCAGGCTGGGGCCGCGTGGAGTGGTAGTAACTGTAGTAGCGGTGGTAGCTGTCTTGCTTGGGATCCACGCCGTTCAGAACCACGCCCACGAAACGGGCTTGCGTCTTGCGAAGGGAATTGAGGCAACGGCGAGCCAGCTTACGATCGACCGCGTTCGAACGCACCACCATCACCACCATATCGGCGAGCTTGGCCAGGAGGATGGGATCGGTGACGCCGGCAATGGGAGGCGCGTCGAGCAAGATCCAGGTGAATCGCTGGCGGGCTTCCTCGAGAAGACGTTTCACCGCGGGCGCGCCAATGAAGGCGGGCGGATTCGGAGGCCGCTTGCCGGCGGTGATGAGCGAGAAATTGGGGAAGCGGGTCTGTTGCACGACGGAGCTCAGTACCTGGAGGTCCCGCAGGCAGTAGTCGGACATTCCCGGTTCGCGCGAAAGTTTGAGGCGACTGTAGAGGTCACCCCGCCTCAGATCGAAGTCGATCAGCAGGGTCGGTTCGCCGGATGCCGCCAAGGCGCGCGCGGTGTGGAGCGCGGTGGTTGACTTTCCCTCCTGGGGCACGGAGCTCGTGATGAGGACGACGTTACCCTGCTCGCTCTCCCGACTGAAGAGAAGGGCGGTACGCAGCGTGCGGTAAGCCTCCGTGACGATGCCTTCGTCCGCGTCCTCGTGCTTGGGGACCATGGCCAGGCAGTCCGTGCGAAGGTGCGTCTCGATGTCTTCTTGCTCCTTCAGCGTGTTGTCGAGGTAGTCACGGAGGAAAACGATGCCGCAACCGAGGGCGAGACCGGCGACCAGCGCCAGCGCCAGGTTCTTTTGAGGGTTGGGGCTGATGGGACTGCTAGGGACCACCGCTTCTTCGATGATCGAGACATTGTTGTTCCAGAGGCTCGACGCTACGTCGGTCTCTTTGATCT
>JBOGJF010000441.1:0-1157 GCA_050747785.1 Vicinamibacteria bacterium | reverse complement strand
CATCTCGAGGCTCTCGGGGTCGTCCTCGTCCTCCTGGCGAAACTCTCGCCGGTCACCCGGCCCGCTCTCACCTCCCCGAGCGACGACGAATTCAAGGCGAAGCTCGAGAGCTGGAAGCGGGCTCTCCGCGATCTGCTCTCCGCCGATCTCGGGAACGGAACGACGAGGTAGGGAGCGCGGGTCTCTCCCGGGATGGGGAGAGAGGGGAGCGGCATCCCGCCCCGATGGGGTGTCGCTCCTCACCGCGCTCTCTTCGGAGAGCACCATGACGAAAGATAGAGCCTACTCCAACGTCGCCGCGCTCGCCGCCCTTCTCGGGCTCGCCTCCGGGGCGATCGTCGTCGTCCTCGCCATCACGGTCTACGTCCAGAGCTCGCGCATCGCCGAACTGGACGGCGTCCGGACAAAGCAACACGACCGAATCACCATCCTCGAGCACCGCACCGACCGCCTCGACGGGGTCCTCGACCGGGCTCTCGACGCGACGTCGATCGCCAGAACCGTCCTCGAAGAGCAGAAAGCCAGGGTGCCACGATGAAGCGCCCCAGCGTTGAACGGGTTCCGACTATGAGGTACTCGCTCGAGAAGTCGCTCGCGCTCTGGAGAAAGACGACGTCCACCGGCAAGCGCTGGTACGTCGTCGCCCGAAGGACACGCCTCCGAAGCGTGGATGGTCCTCGACGATGAAAGCCGCGGTTCAACACCACCGGGAAGGAAAACGCCCTCGCAGGATGCCCCAGGACGCGAGATCTCGAGGGGGGTCGCTACCTAACCCCTCCGGAAAAACGAGCCCTCATTTCACATCATCAGAAGCGGATTCTCGGGCCTCTTGATCCTTCCCTTCCGCCGACGTATTCATCAGTTCCTTTAGAAGTTCGACCTCCTGCGTCCGGAGGATCGCGGCTGCATCGATAAGCGATGCGATCCGTTCCTCCGTCTCCTGATTGACGCCTTGGGCAGTCGCTTCCCAAATGTGGATTGGGGAGCCTAGGCCGTAAGCGCCGACTCGGATGGCCTCTTCGATGGTCTTGTAGCAAAGCAGCTTCGCAATCTCCGGTTCGAGAGGAAGCAGTTCACTGTATTTGCTCAGAAGCGCGTGAGCGAACATATCTCCGTTCCCTGTCGCCGCAAATCCGTCACCTATCCACTCCGGCGTT
>JBOGJF010000440.1:0-5302 GCA_050747785.1 Vicinamibacteria bacterium | reverse complement strand
GCGCAACCGTCCCCCCCAAGCTGAGCCGGCCGAGCCCCGAGGCGACGTCCGCCAAAACGACGACGAAGACAACGAAAGGCAACAGCCGGAGACAACCGGATAGCAGGCTCTTCATGTTCGGGCCGGTCGGGCCTCGTGTGGCTGCCGAGCTACTGGGAAACGGATTTGAGCTCGAAGATCCGCCAGTCGTCGTTTTCTTTCTCGAGCGAGAAATGTAAGAGCTCGGTCACTGTCGTATCGGAGCCCATGACCTTGTAGGTCCATTGAGAGCGGAAGTACGCGCGCCCGTCGCGAGAGACTGTGACGTCGCTGGGAGAGTAGTTGAAGCTGCGGGTTTGTAGGTCGCGGAACACCTTGTCGAAAATGAAGTGGAGCTGGCTTCGCGTGTAGTACCCAGCTTCGGTCTCCTTCGAGCGCAGGGAGATGAATACCTTCCTCGCGGCGAAGCATGCCTCGAGTTGATCCGCTTGCTGGTTCTGAAAGGATTGGCGCACGCGATGGATGGTTTCCTGGAGCCCATCGTCACGCTCGCTGCTGGACTCGGGAACGAGGCGCTTGATGGAGAGATAGTCCGGGTCCTCCACCTGGCCGAACGACGTCGAATCGCTCAGCAAACCCAAGACGACCGCCGGAAGGAGCCACCGCGCCACCCTGCACTTCAAGGTCGCGTGGGCGCTTGGGGAATGGTGCCGCATGTGCCAGAAACCTATGCTCATCTTAGCTTTCCCGTGCTCCTCGTGTCAAAGCTGCGCGTCACCATCATGACAACCCGAGAATGCATGTTTCGTTCCACCCCGCCGCGCGTCGAGCCAACCGCTTTGGCGGGAACTGGAGGGGTATCAGGATCGAAGGCATCTTGACGGCGGCCGATTTCGGGGACAGTTCTGTCCCTGCCCAGAGTCAAGACATCGTGAGCTCATCCGGCTCGGGGATCTCATCCTCGAGCTCTTCTTCTCCTGCCCCTGGCTCGGCAGCTTCGGCCGGCGTCGGGTCACGCGAGCGAAGCAACAAGAGCTTTCCCGAGCGGAGGGGCAGCACCATACCCGCCGGCAGGAAAGTCGGATAGGGGAGGACCTCGTCGGGTGCGTTGTAGGCCAGGGGTGCCGCCTGACCGCCCGCCAAGTACTCGCTCACCTGGCCATTGAGCGTGAGCACGACGACGCGTCGCCGGACATGAACCGGAGCGCCCGCCGGGCGGCCCGGAAGATTGGTTCTCCAGAGCTCGTGGCCGTTGCCCGTGCGGTAGCAAAAGAGCGTGTTGGCGTAGGAAACGACGAACAATCGGTCTTCTTCGAGCAGCGCGGCGTGGGCGATCGCCGCCCCGTTCGACCAACGATAGTGGACTCTCCCGTCACGGACCGAGATCGCATAGAAGAAGCCCGCGGTGTCGCCGATATAGAGCCTTTCCCCCGCGTCGTCGAAGACGGCTCGCGCCTCCAAGTTACCGGGACCCTGGAATTGCCAGCGCAGCGCCCCCGTCCCTACGTTGAGGGCGTTGAGACCCCCCGCGCTGTCCGAGACGAGCAGCAGTCCGGCGCCCACGGTCATCGTGAGCGGAGATGCCTGGAGCTTCGTCCGCCACGTCTCCTCCCATTGCTCGACGTCATAGGCCAGCACCTCAGAATCGGGGGTTGCGAGAAAAAGGGTGTTTCCGTCACAGGTTGGTGACGGCGCGATAGGGGAGCCGACGGACTTCTCGTTCAGGATTTCCCCTGTCTCCGGTCGGACGAGCATGAGGCTTCCGGAGCTAGAGGCGACGAGCACACCGCTTGGAACGAGGCACGGTGTGAAAAGCTCCGCGCCCGGCATCCCAAGCTTCCATTGCGTGGCCAGGGTTGCAGCATCGAGGCTTAGGAGCTCACCCGCGGTGGTCGCGACGACGAGAGCGCGGCGGTTAAAAAGGGCGGGGCCCACGGGCCGGGAGCCGAGATCGATCTCCGCGGCGGGGGCGAGTGGGAGCAAACCGGCGCGGCGGGGCGGGGGTTTAGGCTCGGCGCCTTGAGGCGTCGCGGCAGCGGGCTTAGCGGGCTCCGGCGATTGTGATCGCTCCGCTTGACCGGGGGGACCGCCTTCGGCTTTTTCGTCTTGTCCGTCTGCAGACGACTCTTCCTGCTGCCCCGGCTTCTCGTCTTGCGGTTCGGGGGTGGGGGTCGCGGGGATCGGAAAGACCGCGCAATATAGAAGGAGAGCTAAAGCGAGGGCACGCACCTGGTTGGGGATCATAGGGATAGCTATTCCGCAAATCAAGATCCATCAACACAAGACTTAGTTATACAAAATGTCTTGACCAACTATATCTTGTTGTATAATTGCAATCCTCCAATCGATCCATGGCGCCCCACGGACATGAAACCGTAGTCATTCTCGACTTCGGCTCTCAGTATACTCAGCTCATTGCACGCCGGCTGCGCGAGATGTCGGTCTATTGCGAGATCCTGCCGTTCTCGGCCCGACCCGCTGACATCCGCCGCCCCTCGCTTGCCGGCCTTATTCTCTCCGGTGGACCCCAAAGCGTCTACGAGCCCGGAGCGCCGCGATGCGATGACGCCGTTTTCGAGATGGGCGTACCCGTTCTCGGGATCTGCTACGGCATGCAGCTCATGGCTCACGATCTGGGGTCCCGGGTGAGCCCGGCCGGTCACCGTGAATATGGATACGCGACGCTTCATTTCAACGGCGCGGGCCAACTCTTCGAGGGCATCGGATCTCCACTTCGGGTCTGGGCAAGCCATGGCGACTCCATCGAGAGTCCCCCTCCCGGCTTCAGGGTCACGGCCCACACCGAATCCGCCCCGGTGGCGGCGTTCGAACAAAAGGAGCGTGCTCTCTTCGGAGTGCAGTTCCATCCGGAGGTGGCTCACACCGAGCAAGGTGCCGCCATTCTGAAGAACTTCGCCTTCGGCGTTTGCCGTTTGAAGGGCGATTGGAGCATGCGTTCGTTCAGTGAGGAAGCCGTGGAACGGATTCGCGAGACCGTGGGTCCAGAGTCCGTCGTGTGCGCGCTCTCCGGGGGAGTCGATTCGGCGGTGGCGGCGCTTTTGGTCCATCGGGCGGTCTCCGATCGTCTCACCTGTGTCTTCGTTGACAACGGCCTGCTGCGAAAGGACGAGGCGGCGCAAGTCATGGAACGATTTGCCGAGCGCCTACATCTCAAGGTCATTCACGTCGACGCCTCGGCGAGGTTTCTGCGTCGGCTCAAGAACGTTGCCGATCCGGAAAAGAAACGAAAGATCATCGGCCGGGAGTTCATCGCCGTCTTCGATGAGGAAGCGGAGAAGATGACCGGTGCCCGCTTCCTCGCGCAAGGCACGCTCTATCCCGACGTGATCGAAAGCGTCTCGCTGCGCGGACCTTCGGACGTGATCAAGAGTCATCACAACGTGGGAGGGCTGCCACACCGGCTGAGGTTCAAGCTCATCGAGCCACTGCGCGAGCTCTTCAAGGACGAGGTGCGCCGCTTGGGCGTCGAGCTCGGGTTGGATGAGTCGCTCGTCCACCGACAACCCTTTCCCGGTCCGGGCCTGGCGGTGCGTATTCTCGGCGGGGTCACCGAGAACCGTTTGCGAATGCTCCGCGAGGCGGATGATATTCTGCAGTCCGAGATCAAGAAGGTAGGGCTCTACCGGAAGCTCTGGCAGTCCTTCGCGGTTCTCCTCCCGGTCAAGAGTGTGGGCGTGATGGGAGATGCTCGGACCTATGATCACGTTATCGCCATCCGAGCCGTGGAAAGCGTGGACGGCATGACCGCGGATTGGGCCAAGCTCCCCTACGAGATCCTGGAACGCGTGTCGAGCCGCATCATCGGGGAAGTAAGAGGAGTCAACCGCGTGGTCTACGACATCTCCTCCAAACCCCCATCGACGATCGAATGGGAGTAGGGAGCGGCATGCGGCCCTTCATCCATCTCCACAATCATAGCGATTTCTCGCTTCTCGATGGAGCGAGCCGCGTGCACGAGATCGTGGATCTGGCGGTGAAGTACGAGATGCCCGCGGTGGCGCTCACCGACCACGGCAACATGTTCGGGGCCATTTCGTTTTTCCAGGCCGCCCAGAAGAAGGGCATCAAGCCGATCCTGGGATGTGAGATCTACGTCGCGCCGGGAAGCCGCACCGACAAATCGCCCGGGGGCGGTATCTCCGATACCAACAACCACCTGATCCTGTTAGCCGAGAGCTACACCGGCTACAGGAACCTCGTGAAGCTCGTGAGCGCCGGCTATCTGGAAGGTTTCTACTACAAGCCACGCATAGACAAGGAGCTCTTAGCCGCGCACTCCGAGGGACTCATCGGTCTCTCGGCGTGCTTGAAGGGAGAAGTTCCTTCCGCGGCCCTCTACGGAACCGAAGAACAGATGCTCAAGGCCGCCGGAAGCTACGAAGACATCCTGGGCAAAGGGAACTTCTTTTTGGAGCTTCAGGACCAGGGGCTCGAGGAAGACGTGCCGGTGAACACGAAACTGATGGCCCTGGCGAAAAAGATGGGGCTCCCGGTGGTCGCGACCAACGACTGTCACTACATCAGCCGGGACGACGCGCTCGCACACGACATCTTGCTCTGTATCGGTACGGGCAAAAAGGTTTCCGACGTCGATCGGATGCGATACCGCGGCGAAGAGTTCTACTTCAAGTCCTCGCAGGAGATGGGGGAGGTCTTCCAAGGCTATCAAGAGGCTTACGACAATACGCTGGCGATTGCCGACCGCGTGCAACTCGATCTCGCCCGTCAGGAGTTCCACCTGCCTCAATTCAGCGTCCCCGAGGGCGAGACCATCGAGGGCTATTTCGAGAAGGTGGTCTGGCAGGGATTCAAGGAGCGAATGAAGCGGGTCGAGGAGCGTCAAAGCGCTGGGGAACTGCGCTATCCCATCTCGGACTATGAGCCGAGGCTCAGGCGCGAGATGGAAATCATCTGCAAGATGGGATTTGCCGGCTATTTCCTCATCGTCTGGGATTTCATCCGGTTCGCGCGGGAGAAGGACATCCCGGTGGGGCCGGGGCGCGGTTCGGCCGCGGGGAGCCTGGTCGCCTATTCGCTTCGCATCACCGACATCGATCCGCTCGAGCACGGGCTCATCTTCGAACGATTCCTGAATCCCGAGCGCATCAGCATGCCGGACATCGACATCGACTTTTGCGAGGCCCGGCGCGGCGAGGTGATCGACTACGTAACCCAGCGTTATGGCCGGGACAACGTAGCGCAGATCATCACCTTCGGAACCATGAAGGCGCGCGCCGTGATTCGTGACGTGGGCCGAGTCCTCGATCTGCCGTACGCCGACGTGGATCGCATCGCCAAGATG
>JBOGJF010000439.1:0-2982 GCA_050747785.1 Vicinamibacteria bacterium | reverse complement strand
GTCCTGGACTCCGGAATGCACGGGGCCACGTTGATTCGCGGTACGGTCGGTCTCCTCCACGGCGCCCGGACCAGCGTGCTCCAGGACGAGGAAGGCCAGATACTCGAGCCGCACAGCATCGCGGCGGGACTCGACTACCCGGGCGTCGGACCGGAGCACGCGTTGTTGCGCGATTCGGGTCGGGCCAGCTATTTCGCGGTCACCGACGACGAAGCGCTGGACTCGTTCGAGCAGCTCTCACGCTTGGAAGGAATCATTCCCGCTTTCGAGTCGGCGCACGCTCTTGCTTTCGTTCAGAACGCGGTGAGCCACGGTCTCCTGAAGGAGGGATCCCGCGTCCTCGTCAACCTCTCCGGTCGAGGAGACAAGGATCTCGATACCTACTTTCGAGATCTCGCTCCCCGCCGGAGAAACGAAGGGGGACGGAAATGAGCTTTCGCCGTCTCAAGGCGGAGCTTCGTCAAGGATCGTTTCACGTCAGCCCGTTCCTCACGCTGGGCGACCCGACGCCCGATCTATCCGTGGAGCTGGCACGGGTGGCGGTGCGCGAGGGCGCGAGCATGCTCGAGCTCGGTTTCCCCTACGGCGATCCGGTCGCCGATGGTCCCGCCATCCAGGCCGCGAACTTCAGAGCCTTGGAAGGTGGCACCTCGACGAAAAAGGCATTCGAGATCCTCGCCCGCATTCGGGAGGGCTGTCGGAAGACGCCTCTCAACCTTCTCATCTACGGCAATCTCGTTCATGCCCGAGGCTACGAACGATTCTGTGATGACGCCGTCCAAGCCGGCGCTTCGTCGCTCCTCGTCCCGGATATCTCGCTGGAGGAGAGCGCGGCGCTCAGAAAGGCCTCCCGTCGCGCGAAGCTCGGGCACGTGGAGCTCGTCGGCCCCCTGACCACTGAGGAAAGATTGCAGCGCATCGACCGAGCGACCGACGCGTTTCTCTACTTGGTCGCCCACCAGGGTGTGACCGGCGTGCGGAACGGTTCCTTTCAGGCGATCGCCGAGCTAGTGGAGCGAACCGCGCAGCGCGTCCAGCATCCGGTCTGCCTCGGGTTCGGCCTTTCGAAGCCCGAGCATCTTCGCCAAGTCTTTGGCTCGGGAGCCCGGATCGCCGTGGTCGGCTCTCTCTTGGCCCAGGTCGTCGCCAATGCGTGGCAAGAGCACTCACCGGACCGAGGCGCCAAGGTGATGGAAGCCTACGTGAATGCGCTCCGACCGCTCATCGCTGTACGTTCCGAGATTTAGCCTTGATCCGACAATTTTTGAGCTCGAAATGCTCTTGGAGATTGAAAAAGGCCTTTCGCTGTGGTTGAAAGAAGGTTGCGAAACAATCCACCAACCACGAACGAAAGGCCACTGAGAGTGAGGATAAGAAACACCGATCTGGAGGCCCGTGTCAAGGGCGATCTTTCGCTGGACTTCGGCGAGATCAATCTGACGTCCTATGCGGGATTGGAGTTGTTTAACCGGTATTTGCGCTCGATGCGTTTCAATGATCGGATTCGGCTGGCGTTCCGAGGCACGCACTTAGGCGGCGACTTCGGCATCGTTGCAATGGTGCGCCTGTTGATCGGCTTGCTGTTGGTCGGGGGTCGACGCTTGGACCACGTGGGCTATGTGAGGAACGATCCCGTCTTCCTGCGGTTTTGTCGGCTGCAGGTGTTGCCGACGGCGCGCACCGTGAGTCGCTGGCTCACGCGATTCACCATGAAGACGGTTGGCCGGTTGCAGGCGCTGAATGCCGCCGTGATCGAGCACGTCATCCCGGGCCTGCGCCTGCGCACGGTGACAGTGGATGTCGATGGTGTAGTGGTCTCGACCGGGCTGAAAGTGGAGCGTGCGTTCCGGGGTTACAACCCACATCACCGGAAGGTTCCGAGCTACTACCCGATCATGGCGCACCTGGCGGAAACGACCCACGTACTGCGGGTGAAGAACCGCTCGGGCAATGTGCACGACGGCAAAGCCTCGCTGACGTTTCTGCAAGAGCTGTGGAAGCAGCTGACGACCTCGACGGTTCGCCAGGCGCAGCTCCGATTTCGCATGGATGGGGCCTTTTTCCGCCAGGATGTGCTGAATTGGCTTACCGCGCGCGGCGCCGGCTATGGCATCAAGGTCCCCTTCTACCACTGGCTGGATCTGCAGCAGTACATCCGTTCGAAGCCCAAGTGGACACGGGTGAACGATGACGTTAGTGGGTTCGTAGTGCCGGAGGCGGCGACTCCCTGGGGCAAGCCGCTTTGGGTTGCGATCTATCGTAGGAAGGTCCGGCATCGGACCGCGAAAAACTTCCAACTTGATCTGTTTGACCCGGACGATGGGCACTATGAGTACTCCGCCATTACGAGCAATCTCGACTTCACGGTAGCCAATCTCTGGTACTTCATGGCGGGCCGCGGCAATCATGAAAGAACCATCGGTCACCTCAAGGGCGGCTTGGCGTTTCATACGGTGCCGACGATGGCATATGCCGCCAACAGTGCGTGGCAGCAACTGGTGGTTCTCACGCACAACCTGCTAACAAACTTTCAAATCGAGACTGGGGCAGAACGACGGCGACGGTCACGCAAGCACACGACATTACCAGTGCTCCAGACGGTTCAGACGCTCCGATTCGTGCTGTTCCATCGCGCCGCCGCTCTCGTACAGCCGGGCGGCAAACTGACACTCCGGCTCGCCAACAACGCCGCGACGCGACGGCTCTACACGAGAATCGAACATGCTTTGGCTCGTGCAGCCTGAATTTTTGTCGGATCAAGGCTAGATGCCCTACTTGGAGGGGAGTCGTGGGGAGAAAGAGAGCCGGTCGAGAACCCGCTGAAGGGATTCGTCCGAGGGGTAGCGCAGTACATGCTCCAGGTGACGATCGAGGATGAGGTGACGGAGTTTCTGGGCCGTGGAAGGTATCAGCGGGGAGCGAGAGCGCGAGCCAGGCTCCGGAACGGGTATGAGCGGAAGGGGATCCAGAGCGAAGTGGGGG
>JBOGJF010000438.1:0-3476 GCA_050747785.1 Vicinamibacteria bacterium | reverse complement strand
CGAGTTCTTCCCGACGCGCTTCGCGATGCCCGGGTGCTTGTCGAGGATGCGCCGCAGGTCGCGCTGGAATGGCCACGCTGCGTCCGTGCGGGCGTCGCGCTCGCTGTGCTGGTTGAACCCGACCGGGACGTCGCGCGAGATCTGATCGAAGACCGTGCGCAGGCGGCGCTCGTCCAGGTCGTTGGCGGTGAGCGAGAGCCGCGTGGCGATCATGCCGCAGTTGTGGACGAACACTCCGGCCGAGAGAGCGAAGTTCTCGTAGCCAGGCACGGTGAGGCAGTAGACATCTTCGCGCCGGTTTGGCCACTCTAAGCGCCGGACCTTGTGGTTGTATCCATGCGCATGCCGCTTGTGTGCGTTGACGCGCAAGTGCCCCAGGAACTTGGCCCCACAGTCCGGACATTGCCGCTCGACCTGCAGTAGTCGGCGGACCATCTCCTTGGTCCTTTGTCTCGCCTCGGGGCTTTTGTTGTACGCGATCAACCATTCTCTACCACGCTTCCCGTTCCCCGCGACGGCTTTCAGGAAAGCATCGCGGTTCTCCCTCATGTAGCGGGTGATGTTTGCCGTCCCTCTCCTAGCGAAGTACGCGCGGCCCTCGGGAGTCTTCGCTTTGCGGGCGATCGCCGTCCTGCGCTGTTGCTTGAAGGCCGCTGACTGCCAGTGTGTGTTCCGCTCTACAAGAGACCGATGGTACGTCGAGTGATCGCGATGACCCATGAACTGCAGATTCTCGGGGTGGTTGTTCGATTCGTTGAAGTCTTTGTGGTGGATGATCGTTTTCTGTCTCGGGAAAGCCGGTATCAGTCCGAGGACGCCGCTACGCGCGAGCGCCCAATGGAAGCGCTGGTAACCCCGGGTCTTGGGCTGGACCACCTCGGTGTATCCCTCCGCGTTCGTCCGCCGATACAAAGGCATCAGCGACGCGCCCTCGGAAAGATGCTGGGCTTCGCACCACACGCCATCCCTGAGCATGAACCGATGATCGGGGGTGCAGGAGATCTGCTCGCCGTTGTCGAGCTCGACGATCATCAGGGTCGCGTCTCGCCGGGTCAGGTACGCGGTCGCAATGGCGCCGGTGATCCGATGGTTCTTCCCGATGACGAACACCCAATGCTTGCCCCCGCGCTCGGCGAGCTCCTTCAAATTAGCTTCCGTCCCATCTAGAAGGGGGACTTTCGTGTCCCCCGCGAAGCATCCTATGTCTACCCCTACGGCCGCAGGGATGATCGCCCCTTTCGTGGGGATCACCGAGCCGACGGTGGCGCCGATCCCAAAGTGCACGTCGGGCATCGCCGCGACGTGGTGGTGCACGATCGGTAGCTTCGAGATATTGACCAGCTGCTGGCGCGCGGTCGGTTCGACATCGCCGGTGTAGATCCTCACCGGCACCAGACCTTCGCTTATCTCGTCGCGAACGGGCATTGGGGTTCAGGTAATAGTCGCTTGCGTCAGGCTGGGCATCGCGTCCCACACCCGGCCGCGGTATTCACGGCCATTCGCTGTTTTCGAGCGCTTTTCGCCGTCCGCACCCCACGTGCCCCATTGCTTGAAGAAGAAGGCAACGCGGGCTTCGTCGCATTGCCGCTTGATCGCATCCACCCATTCGGACCTCATCGGCCTCGCCTTGTGGCCCGATTCACCACCCACGATGACCCAATGGATTCCCGTCAACTCGAAGCGCCCGAGATCTTCCAGCAGCGGCTCGATCGAGAGGAACCGCACCTGAGCATCGATGCCACGCAGCACGGGAATCCGCGGCAAGCCGTACTTCCGACTCTCCACCGACACGCCGAGCCAGACGTTCGGCGGCACGGCCGCGCCACGGCAAAACTCCGCCATGCGTTCGGCTCGTTTGGTGAGCACTTGGAATGTGTGTTGCCGCGCGCGGGCCATGACGTCGAACACCTGCCGGGTGTAGTCGAACGGCACCTTCTCGTGGAAAAGGTCCGACATCGAGTTCACGAAATAAACCGTCCGCTTGCGCCGCGCGAGCGGCTCAGCAAGCCGCTCGGGCATGAGTGTCAGCCGGAAGCCATTCTCGTACCCGCGCATGCCCATGGCCCGCAGGCGCTTCGCCATGGTCTCGGCGTAGCAGTTCTTGCAACCGGGCGAGATCTTTGTGCAACCCACAGTAGGGTTCCACGTCACCTCGGTCCATTCGATTCGACTTTGCGTGCTCATCGGCGGTTCACGAGCTGCAGGCGCTCGCCGTCTTTCTCGTAGTGCAAGAACTTCGTCCTGCGTTTCTTCGGCGCGTCGAGATTTCGGACCCTCCCTGCGGCGATCAGGTTGCCGAGAGCGCGCTGAAGGTCGCCCGGGAACCAATCCGTTTCTTCAAGCATGTTCGCGAAGTCGGCCTCTCGGAACCGCGTGGGCTCGTCCGACAGGCGTCCTAGCCAGAACTCTTCAACGTCACTAATCTCTACTGGTGGTTCCTCGGCCTCAGGAAACTCTCCGACGGAAAATAGCTCCGCTTGTCCACTTCTCGCGACGCGCGAGGCTTGCTTGGTTGCTGCCCTTACGCGACGTTGCACCAGATCAACCGTCTCGGAGATTCCCATGAAGACCGCGATTCCGTGGGGATGGCTCGTCAGGTAGACGAGATGGTACTTCGTCCGGTCCTTCGTCCGGTCGAGCACGCGCACGTACGCCGCGCGTGCGGGCCACTGCGAGCTGGAAGGCATCAGTTGCTTCAGGCTGCTCCGATATATGTCCAACAGCTTCTTCTCCCGGGCCTGACCATGAAGATCGCGGACCTCTGGCGCCTCGCCGAGAAGCTCGATCATGTGGGCTTGGTAGTCGTCGATGGACGCAGCACGAGCCACGAAGTCGTACATGAACGTGATCAGGAACTCGGAATTGGGCCGCGCGAGCAACAGCTGCAACGCCTTCACGCCGACTGGGGTCCAGCCCTTTGGATCGAGGAAGAAAAACGCGAACGCAGTTTGCCCGCACCAGTCCAGCATCGTCTGCCGCAACCAGACAAAGTCCCCCTCCAGCGCTTTGGTTTCGATCCCCCTCGGCGCGCGCTTGCGCAGATGACGTTCCAGCCGGGAAAACGCTGCCTTGTCCTTCTCAACATACAACGCGCGAATGCGTATAGGCCGACCCTGCCGTTCCAGTTCGTGGCGGCACTCAGCAAGGATGTCGAGCGAAATCGCGATCGAGGTGGTGCTCAAGTCTTCGCTTTCATCCAACCATGGCCCCGCGAAGCCGTCCACATAGCACAGCTCGGAGATGCCGAGCCGCTGTGCGCTCATGCCGATGATGAGGAACAGCCGCTTCAGATAAGCCTTGAGCAGCGCGTGCTTGATGTATGAGGGCTCCTTCCCCCAGTAGGCGTCGGGGAGGGCCGTGGTGTGGTCACGCTCCAGCATTCGGCCTCCGTTGACTGCCGTTGACTGCCGAACGATCGTTCGGTATCGTAGACGCATGGCGGACGATCGTCAATACTTGGCGCGGCTGCGGGACTA
>JBOGJF010000437.1:0-4188 GCA_050747785.1 Vicinamibacteria bacterium | reverse complement strand
GACGCCGGCAATCCGGTCCGCGAGCCGCTGGATGGGGGCCCGGGAACCCTGTGCCTCTTGAACCAATCGGATGATCTGCGCGAGCACGGTCTCGCCGCCGACCCGCATCGCTTGGAAGCGGAACGTTCCAACTTGGTTGAGGGTCCCTCCCACCACGACGTCACGACGGGACTTCTCGACGGGAAGACTCTCGCCGGTCACCAGAGATTCGTCCACGGTCGAGCTCCCTTCGCGAATGACACCATCCACAGGGATCTTCTCTCCCGGCCGCACGACGACGATATCCCCGACCACGACCTGATCGAGAGGAACTTCTTCCTCGTGTCCGTCTCGAAGAACGCGGGCCGTCTTGGCTTGGAGACGGATTAGCCTTCGAATCGCCTGCGACGCCCTTCCCTTCGCTCGCGCCTCCAAGACCCTCCCCAGAAGCACGAGCGTGATGATCATCCCCGCGGTATCGAAGTAGAGGGCAGGAGACTGTCCGGCGGAACGAAAGAGGCCGGGCCAAAACGTGGCCACTGAGCTGTAGATATAGGCTGCCGAAGCCCCGAGCGCAATGAGGCTGTCCATGTTGAAGGTCCAGGAACGCAGGCCGACGAAGAGCCCCCGAAGAAAATCGCTACCGCACCAAAAAAGCAACGGCGTAGCCAAGACAAAAAGAACCACGTGAAGCACGGGCTCCGACAAGGTACTGCCAAGCCCGGGGGCCAAGCTTCCGATCGAGATCAGGACCGTGAGGATCGCGGAGAAAACAAGCTTCGATCGAAGAGCCCGGTATTCGCTCTCCCGAACCTCTGCCTCGAGATCGTCCGACACGGCGCCGGAATCGAGGACCAGCAGTCGATAGGGGCCGGCATTCGAAATGGCTTGGCCGATCTGCGACAAATCGACCGCTCCGGGATCGTATGTAAGCGAGACCCGCTCGGTGGCAAAATTGACAACGGGATTCTGGACCCCTGGCAGCCGACTGAGGGCAGTTTCGATGGCGTTCACACAGCTCGCGCAATGCATCCCCTGAACCGCTGCGTCCAACCGCACCGGTCCCGACGCATCGAGCCTCGGTCTGGGTGGCTCGATTTCGATGGCGACGTTCGTCGTCGGCCCGTGGCCCGCCCCTCGGTTGCTCGCATCCGGCGAGTCCGAATAGAGCTCGGGGTCGCGCTCGAAGGCAAGCTTGCAGCTCTCGGCGCAGAAAGCATACGACTCGCCATTTCGAGACGCCCTGTACCGCGTCGTTTCGGGATCCACGCTCATGCCGCAAACCGGGTCGACGCTTAGACTTGGAGCCTTTTGTTTCGTCTTGGAGCCCATTGATTCGAGTCTAGCACCCCTGGACTTCGGCCATCAAGAGACGCTTGATCGCAGGTGAAGGGTCGGATTACGCTTGCTCGGTGTCCAAAGCGAGAAGGGGCGCGCCGGCGGAAGGCGAGCGAACCGCGTCGCTCCTTCATGAGCTCCACGCCCCTCTCACCGTTCTGCGCGTGCGGCTGGAAAACGCACTCCAAGCCTCCTGGTGCGGACCGGAGTGCCGAGCGGCGATCGAGTCTTGCTTGGAGGATCTGCGCGGTGCGACCCAGATGGTCAGCGACCTCCTTCTTCTGGAAGTGGACAGCGAGAGAGAGCCAACCGGGGACCGAGATGCGGTCCAGCTCGCGGAACTCGCGTCCCAGCTCGCTCGAGGCTACGACGTCCTCGCCAGAGCGAAGTCAGTCTCGTTCGTGCTCGATGAGCTTCCGGCCGTTCGCGTGATGGCGGACCCTCGGGAGATTCGCCGCATCCTGGGCAACCTGTTGGACAACGCCATCCGGTGCACTCCTTCGGGTGGGACGATCCGTGTTCGGATCACGCTCGGCCAGGATGACGCTGAGCTGCGGGTCATCGACGACGGTCCGGGCATTCCCCTCGAGCACCAGTCTCGCATTTTCGAGCGTTTCTATCAGATTGACCGCCGCATCGACCGCGCGCGAGGTGGCGTGGGGCTCGGTCTCGCCGTCGCCCGCACGCTCGCGGAGCGAAACGGTGCGCGGCTCGAGGTGGAAAGCCTCCCGGGAAAGGGCTCGACGTTCATTCTTCGCTTCCCGGTGGCATCGACGAACGACTGAGCATCCCGGCGTGGTCCTCGTCGTCTGTCCCAACCTCGCCGTGGATGGAACGTGTGTGATCGTGCTCTCGCGCAAGGGCGAGGCCACCGTCGTGAACGAAACGGGGCCCACGGTGACGGAGGCCGCAGCACTGCGCGCGCGCGTGAGGTCACTGATTGGTGAAAGCCAGGCGGTCGCGTTGATGGGCAGTCTGCCTCCTGGCCTGCCGGAAGACCTCTATGCCGAGGCGGTGAGCGAGTGTCGTAGGGTGGGCGTACCTTGTCTGGTGGACACTGCTGGGCCCGCACTCGAAAAGGCTCTCTCGGCTGGACCGACGTACGCAAAGCCCAACCAGGTGGAGGCGGAAGCGCTCCTCGGTCGAAGGGTTCTTGACTGGCACGCGGCGGCGCAAGAGATCCGGAGGCGGGGAGCGAACGTCGTCTTGATTTCACGGGGAGCACGTGCCGCGTTCCTATCGAGCCCCGCCTTCGATGCCCGCCTGTCACCACCCGCCGTGCCGGTGGTAAACCCTACGGGTGCAGGAGATGCCCTCGCCGCCGGCCTTCTCGCCGGACACCTGCGCGACGGGTCCCTACGTGGGCCGTGGTTTTGGGAATGGCCGCCGCGGCGGCCAGCGTTCAACATGGCTATGGTCGCGTTCGATCGGCCGAGATCCGCCCCGAGCTCATCGGATTCGAGACGCTCTAACTCCCCTTCACGAGGTCGAACTCTCCGCGTCGATGTAGACGAATCCCGCGCTCATGACTCTCCGCTCGATAGCCCGAGCGGGTGTAGTCAGTTCTTGTGAGCCGCTCCGACATCTTCCTTCTGCCCCGACATGAAATAGTGCGTGACCCCGAGCCAGATATCGAGCGCCCCTGCCCGCCACAGGAGGTCGGCGGGAAATACATCGGTTTGTATGGATCCTTCGCGCCACTGCACGCCGAAATCGAGGGAAATCCCATCGACCCCCACGAAACTCCCCAGCCGCCGGAGCTCGTCCTCGTATTCGTCGAGGAACGAAATAGCCTCCCGGATCTGTCCTTCGAGATCGTCGAGCGTCGCCTGACTTACGGAAATCGAGAAACCCGAAGACGGCTGCCGCGAGCCGTCCCGCTTCGTAACAATGGGGTCGCCTTTTTTGTAGACGGTATCGGGCTGCAGAGAGCTCTCTTTCAAGAACTCGCGAACGTCAAACGATTCGCCATGGGCCCGGAGAACGCAGCTCATCCTTCGAGATCATGGGGCGAATCGATGCTGGTTCGCAAGCGGTGTGAATTGACGCGGGGTCGAAGAAGGCGGACCATAGAGTATGAGACGCCTTGCGCTGCCAAAAAGCGTCAAGGATCGCTGGCCGATCCTTTCGGTGGTGTTTTGCTCAACCACCTCCTATGCGATCGTCGCCTTTCATCATCGTGGCGCGATCGATTGGTCTTCTTCGGAACAGCTTTGGACAGCGTCCTTTCTCGTGCCGTTGCTCTTGGGAGGCGTTTATGCTCATTTTTTCGAGTACGGCTACCATCGCCTGCTCATGCACGCCGGCGTTCGCGGTTTGGGCTTCATCAAGAAGAATCATCTGCGGCATCATCGAGTCTTCTACGGCGAGCACTTCACTTCACGAAACGGAGAAGACTGGCAGTACATCGCAAGTCCCTGGTTCGTCTTTCCCGGACTGCTGACGATTCACTATTTCGTACTGCGCGTCTTTCTGAGGCCCGGCTTGCTCCTCGCCTTCTTCGCAGGCGTGCTCGTCCACTACCTGGTGTTCGAATGCTCGCACTGGCTCACTCACGTGGAAGGGAATGTCGTCGACCGATGGATTGCCAGGGTGCCGGTGCTCCGTCGCATGCGTGGCTATCACATCCGACACCATCGGTATCACCACGAGATCCCTACCGTTGACTTCAACTTCAATCCACCGTTCTTGGGCGATGTGGTATTCGGAACGCTCAAGGTGCCGCCCGCGAACGAGCCTCGCTATTCCTGATAGAGCCAGGCGCCCGCCGCCGCGGCGATGGGGAGCTCGAAGAATCCCCAGACCGTCGTTAGAAGCACGAGGCTCGAGGGGAATAGATTCATGGCCAGATAAAAGGACGCCGGATATAGG
>JBOGJF010000436.1:0-3290 GCA_050747785.1 Vicinamibacteria bacterium | reverse complement strand
GCAGACAGTTCTGAATCTCGCGGTACGGGTCCTTGCCCTTTTTCGTTGCGGTCATCGAGCTCTCAACAAGGTGGGCCGGCTTCGGGGGCGCCGCCTCCGCGCGTTCTAACGTTTCCTCCCAGGACTGGTAGCTTTAAATATGGTACCACATCCTTTTTCTTCCCTCCCACCCCGGTCGGCTATACTTGGCGTACGGGATCGGTGTGCATGGTCGACCGAGCTCTTGGTGAGCCGATGCCACGCGGGGTATTGAGGTCAGCCGCCGCGTAGCGGAGTACGTCTTTCTGGAGTGAGCCATGGTTCTCCCCGCCTACCTCGAGACCCACCGCAGCGGCGAGCTCGCGCGTCGCGTCGAGCGTGGTCTCGAAATGCTCCGCTCCTGCAGAGTCTGCCCTCGCAACTGCGACGTCGACCGCCTCGCGGATCGTAGGGCGGTTTGCGTGACGGGACGCCACGCTGTGGTGGCCAGCTACTTCGCTCATTTCGGTGAAGAGGATTGTCTGCGGGGCTGGCGGGGCTCGGGCACCATCTTCTTCGCGAACTGCAATCTCAAGTGCGTTTTTTGCCAGAACTTCGACATCAGCCAACGACCAGCCGGAACGGCGGTGCCGGCGGCGAAACTGGCGGAGATGATGCTGGAGCTCCAGGGACAAGGGTGTCACAACATCAACTTCGTGACCCCCGAGCACGTCGTACCTCAGGTCCTCGAGGCCCTGCCCTTGGCCATCGAAGGAGGTTTGCGGCTTCCGATCGTTTACAACACGAGTGGGTACGACTCGCTCGAGAGCCTTCGCCTCTTAGACGGCGTGGTGGACATCTATATGCCTGACTTCAAGTGCTGGGACTCGGAGACCGCGCGCCGCTACTTGAAGGCAGAGAACTACCCGCAAGCGGTGCGCGAAGGGCTTCGGGAGATGCACCGGCAAGTCGGAGATCTGGTGCTCGACGAGAACGGGTTGGCCCGTCGTGGCCTCTTAGTGAGACACCTCGTGATGCCGGGCGGCATCGCGGGAACGCGCGAGATCATGCGTTTCCTCGTGCGCGAGCTGTCACCCGATACCTACGTGAACCTCATGGATCAGTATCGTCCCGCCGGCAAGACCGAGCGGTACGCCGAGATCCACCGGCGGATCCACGAAGCGGAGTACGATCAAGCGTACGAGATCGCTCGTGAGGAAGGCATCTCCCGGCTCGACGCCCGGGCGCCCGGCAAGAGGCAACTCGTTCTCTGAGAGCGAAAGGCTTCAGGGAGAGGCGTCCCGCATGGCGAGGAGGCCGTCTCGTACCGACAGCGGGTTGAAGCCTCTGGAACGAGCACGCCGGATGTCGAGCGAGACGTCGCCGGGACGTGGCACCGGCGCGGGAGGGTCAACTATCCGCGCCGGCACGGCGAGCGACCGATCGAGGCCAAAGACGTCGAGCGTGTCGACTCCCATGTCGAAGCGTGAAACCCGGTCCGGCCCACCCAAGTGGATGACGGCGAGCGCCTCCGCCGAGCTGAGCGCCGCCTCGATACCGGAAGCCGCATCTTCGACGTAGAGCGGGCTCCGATACTGATCCTGGAAGAGCCGCACGGCCCGACCCTCTCGCGCCTCCACGAGCATTCTCTCCGTGAACGTACGTCCCGCCGAGCGCCCCCGACCCTTCCCATAGAGAAGAGCGAGCCTCGCCACGACCGCTCGCTCTCCGAGAACGGCTCGCGCCGCCTCCTCACCGGCGAGCTTCGTGCGCCCGTAGACCATGAGCGGGGCAGGGGTATCGGTCTCGGCCCACAGGGAGCGGCTGCCGTCGAAGACAAGATCGGTGGAGCAATAGACGAAGCGGATGCAAGAGCTCTCGACCGCCTCGGCCAGCAACCGCGTACCTTCGACGTTTACCGCGCGAGCCGTATCCGGCTCCTTCTCACAAACGTCCGGTTGTGTGAGCGCTGCGTTGTGCACGACGTAGCGAGGAGCGAGCCGGCGTACGGATTCGATCGAGGCCTTGTCGGTCAGCTCCAGGTGGATGGTCGAGCCGGGGAACGGAAGGGCACCGCTCCGCGACCCGGCGTACACCTCGTAGCTCCCCGCCAGTCGTTCCAGCAGGTAGCCCCCCAGGAACCCCTCACCGCCGGTCACCAGAACACGCGGTCGGCCCATCCCCTTCCTGTTGCTGGACATCTGAGGGCTCTGCTACACTTTTACACGAATGCGCTTCCCAGGCAGCAAACTGCTTTCCCAAGATCTCTCGACGAAGACCACCCCACTGGAAAGCGTGACCCGCCAATGTGAGGACGTTAATCTATCCGGCTATATGCAGATTTCCTTCGGCGATACCGAAGGGTTGATCCTCTTTTACCTCGGCGAGCAAATCAACATTATTTATAGAGCTGGAAACGAGATCTCGCTCTCGAACGAAGCGATGCTCAAGCTCAGAAACACCTCGAGCCTCAAAGAAGGCAAGGTCTCGGTGTACGAGCTGCCGCTCGACATGGCACACATGCTGCGAGGGCTTTCCAACCGCCAGGAGATCTTCGGGCAAATCTTCGCATCCGATCCCCTTCGCAACCTGCTGACGAAATTGGAGAAAGACGGTCACACCGGATCACTCGAGGTCATCACCGACAAGGGAACGGGAATGCTTCTGCTGGTGCGCGGCCGCTTTTCGAACGGCTACTTCGAGACCACCGGGGGCGTGACCTTCGAGAAGGGCGAAGCCTTGAAAAAGGTCTACGAGGCACTGGACACGCCCGACACGTCGGCCCGCGTCTTCCAATCGGAGTTCTCTTCGAACATCTGGAAGTCGCGTCACGAGACCCAGAGGGCGCGGGCCAGCCGACTCCACGAGATTCTCGAGCAGCAGCACCCGCTGGAAGAAGGTGCGGGGAGTGCTCCGGCTGTGGGGTCGTCGCCGCCGAAGGAGAAAAGCAAGCCCAAGAAGAAACCGACGGACCGAAAACCCCTCCAGAAAAAGATTCTGGCCGCCATCCGCGAGCAAACGCCTTCCATGCTGGCGGCATTCTTCTTCGACCTGGAGACCGAGGAGCTCGAGCTCGAGCAGGTCGAGTTCCCCAAAGAGACCGAAGAGCGGCTCATCATCGGGAAGCTGCCCGCCTTCGTGAAGTACTTGGAGAACCTGACTTCCATGAGGGACGACGACCACGTCGAGACGTTGCAGTTGAGCACCGAGAACTTCTACTTGATCGTAAAGTGTATCCCGGAGACCGGCGAGGGCATCGCCCTCGTCACCGACAAGAGCCAGCCGGTCGCCCTCGCAAGCGCTCTCCTTTTGAACTCCGCTCATCGCTACGC
>JBOGJF010000435.1:0-6281 GCA_050747785.1 Vicinamibacteria bacterium | reverse complement strand
CCGCGGCCGGGCTCGCTCTCGACCTCCATCGTCCCGTGCACGAGAGCCGCCCTCTCCCTCATACCGGCGTGACCAAGGCTGCGACGCATGCGCCGTCGCGCGGGGTCGAAACCGACGCCGTCGTCCGTCACCGTCATCCGAACCGCGCCGTTCGCTCGCGCAACCACGAGGCTGACCTTGCTGGCGCGGGAATGTCGCGCCACGTTGCGGAGCGCCTCCTGAGCGACGCGAAAGAGACAAACTGCGACGTCCGGTGGCAACTCCGAGGGCGACTCGAACGATGCCACTTCCGCGGCGATGGATTCCCTCCGGGAGAAGAGCTCACACTCGACCTTCAGCGCTTCTTTCAATCCGAGGTCGTCGAGCACCGAGGGATGGAGCTGGTAAGAAAGCGCATGGACGTCCTCGCTCAAACGCACGAGATCGTCCCGCATGGCACGGGCCGAGCCTTCCTCGGCTGAGGCGGAAAGAGACCGCTCCACGCACGCCGCGTCGATCGCGAGTCGGGCGAGCCTCTGGCTGAGATCGTCGTGTAGCTCGCGAGCGAGCCTTCTCCGTTCGTCCTCGTGCGCGGTCAGGAGACGTCCGGCGAGCTCCCGGTATTCTTCTTCGGCGACGCGAAGCCGGGAGCGCTGCAGGAGGAGCCCGCCGATGAGGACCGCCTGCAATCCCACGATACTGAGGCCGATGAGAAGAGGTCCATGATACTCCTCCCATACCGAAATCGACCGAAACAGGATCCGGCTCCCCGACGGAAGCACCGTCTCGCTGATTCCCCACCGTTCGAGCTCCCGGAAATCGTAGGCCGGGATGCCGGCCGTAACCGGCGATATCTCGATGCTTTCGGGGGCTTCGCCGTTCAGGATCCGGACCGCGGTAGATGCCGCCCGGCGGCTCGCCTCCGCCTCCGAGACGAGCGGCCCGCCAACGATGCCCCGGCCGAGCTGCGTTTCGAACAAGCCAAAAATAGGCGCGCTGGAAACGGCGTGAAGGCTTTCCAGCGCCCAGTCCGGTCCGTTGGCAATGCCCCCGGCATCGCCGTACTCACCAAAGAGAACGGCTGTGCGCGGCGGAAGAGCGGCTACCCGTTTCCTCATCTCCTCCATAGACAGGCCATGGAGCCAGGTGGATCGAACTCGGTGCGAGAAGGGCCGGAACTCCCGTTGAGTTTCCGCTAACCAGAACTTGCTGATGGCCGAGCCTCCCAGCACGGTGACGATGTCGGTCGTTTCGGGCGTCACGCGCAGGATGTTCTCGATGACCGGAGCGAAGTCGAGCACGATCGGGACCGCGACGACCTGCTTGACCGGAGGGATATCTGCCAGCACGCGCCTCTCGACGTCGGCGAGCACGAGCGGCGTAGACGGGAAGAGATGCTCGCGATGATTCAGGCAAAACCGTGCTGCAGGGCCGGCCACGGCAACCACCAGGTCGACGCGACGCTCCGCGAAAAGCGCATGAAGGTAGTCGAGGAATGGCGCTTGGCTCGTCGTCTCGTCGAACCGCTCCGTCTCGAGCGAAACCTCGAATAGCTCCACCGGTTCAGGCGAGAGCCGCACTAGCTCCGGCCGGAACTCGTCAGCGAACGCGTCGAAATATTCTCGGCCAAACGAGTAGAGCACGAGCACCCGTTTGGGCGTATCCGTGCCCTGCGCGGCGCTCGACGCGGGGGGCAAGCCGACCAGGGCGGCCCAGAGAACGCACGATGCCGGAACGAATCGAAGGCCACGAAAAGAGATAAGCAGCGAAATCATCCGTGAACGCGTTCGCATCAGGTGGTCAGTAAGGGAGCAGCGGACCAGGCCATCCAGCGACACATCACTCGACATCATAGCCCGCCCCATGCCCACCCACAAAAACCCTATGGCATCGGGGATTGCAAGATAAGGTCCTCCTAGGGAGTCCCTTGATGGGGACTCCGGAATAGGTTACAATTCAAGCATGAAAGCCGTCACGATCCGAGAAGCCAAGGCGCGTCTCAACGCTCTGGTGGAAGCGGCGGAGCGCGGTGAGCAGGTCGTTCTCATGCGAGGGTCCAAACACGTCGCGGTCATCTTACCCGTGTCCGCCGAGGACCTGGAGCTCGCCCCCGGCCTCACGGACGCGCAGGCGGAACGTCTGTGGCGCCGACTCGAAGAGGAGCGTCGAGAAGGAACGAGCGTGCTCTTCGACAACGCTAGGCAGGCTGTTACCCACCTCGACGCCACGACCTCGGCGCAAACTCGCCGGGGACGCCGCACTTCGAAGAAGACTTCGGCTAGCACTCGAAGTCGATGAATCTCGCTCTGGCGGAGCGCTTCCAGCGAGACGTCAGGGATCTCAAGGAGGATCAGCGAGCGGCCGTGTTCGAGGTCATTTTGTCGCTCCCCGGTGCCATTGGGGAGCCCCATTTGCACTCCGGCCTCGGCATTCGGAAGCTTCATCGAAGCGGAATCTGGGAAGCCCGCCTGGGCCTCGGCCTCCGGCTCGTCTTCGCCATGCAGCAAGAAGTTCTCACTCTAGTGCGGGTGGGCACGCACCAGGATATTCAACGGTACCTGCGCACGCTTTGACCGGGACAGGAAGTTTTCGGAACTGGGCATCGGACGAGTTGACCGGAGCTTCCGTCTATGACAATAGTTGAGTCCATGGACATCGAGCTTCCTGTCAACATCCAGCGCCAACCGGACTATACAACCTGCGGTCCGACCAGCCTCCACGCGGTCTATTCGTATTTTGGGGATAGCATCACCCTTCCGGAAGTGATCTCGGAGATGCACATGCTGGAGGGTGGTGGCACGATGAACCCGCATCTCGCCGTGCACGCTCTGCGCCGGGGTTATCTTGCCGACATCTGGACGAGCAACGTCACCCACTGGGACCCGACCTGGTTCCAACAGAAGACGGACTACGTTGCCAAGATGAAGGCGCGGCTCGTCGCGAAAGGTTTGCAGGATAATCCGCGCTACGCCGATGCAGTGACCGCGCTGGAGGAATTCTTCGGCCGGGGCGGGAAGGTCCATTGGGGTGACCTGACGCCGAGGATGATCGGCGGCGTGCTGAAGCGCGGTCTACCCATTCTCACCGGAACCAACGGCACGTACTTGTATCAATGCTCCAGAGAAACGGAAAAAGGTCCCGACGATGTCGCCGGCGACGCGTTCGGGCACTTCATCGTGGTCTGCGGCTACCACTCCAAAGACCACTCGGTCAGCGTCGCCGATCCGCTCATGGACAATCCCCTGCACGGCACCAAGTATTACCGCGCCAGCATCTACCGCTTGATCGGCGCCATCTTCCTGGGTGCCGCCACGGATGACTCGAACTTCCTGGTGATACATCCGAAGAAGTGGCGTCGCACCTAGACATGTCGAAACGAACCGACCGCGTCGCGGCCCGTGACCGGCTGGTGCTTACCTGCGAGCATGGGGGAAATCGGATCCCGCGCGAGTACGCGCGACTCTTCCGCGGCGCCAAGCGACTCCTCGACTCCCACCGGGGCTGGGATCCGGGGGCGCTCGGCGTTGCCCGTTTCCTTGCGCGACGCTTCCGCCTACCGCTTCGCTCCGTAACCTGGAGCCGCCTGCTCGTCGAGTCGAACCGCGCGCCAACCAATCGGCGGATCTGGTCCCGTTTCACGGCCGGGCTTCCAACTGAAGATCGGACGCACATTCTAGAAAGCTACTGGTGGCCACACCGCCTCGAAGTTCAAAAGGCCCTTCGTACCGTTCTGGCCGGCCAGCGCCGTGCCGTTCACATTGCCGTCCACAGCTTCACTCCGGTGTACGATGGAGAGCTCCGGAATGCCGACATCGGTTTGCTCTATGACTCCCGCCGTTCGCGCGAGAAGGGCTTTTGTACGCGCTGGGAAGAAATCCTGGAGCAGCTGGATCCGGAGATCCGCGTGCGGCGAAACTACCCCTACCGTGGAGCCGCCGACGGGTTAACTACCTGGCTCCGCCGACGCCTCCCGGAGCGCGATTACGTCGGCGTGGAACTAGAGCTCAACCAGGCTTTACTCGCGAGCCGCAGGCGCGACCACCTCAAGCGTCTCATCGCCCAGAGCCTTCGAATACTGCAGGCAGAGATCCGATGAGTCCGAGACCGGAGGACCACAACCACGAGGCGGACTGCTGTGGATCTCGAATCGGAAGGTGTCGCCCTCGCGCCCCAGGTTACGGAAATCGGTCAACGCGGCACAACTGTCCGGAAGAATGACTGTCAAGCTGACCACAACCTGACAAACGGGCACACTTAGTACGGGGCCTCCACGACACTGACCCGCACGACCTGCCGAACCCACCTCGCCGCACGGCGGTCGGACGGGACGACGAGGCGAAACGGCCCCATTTCGTCACCGAGTGCCTCTCCGTCCTTCTCGAAAGCAAGGAATACTTGAGTGTCCCGGAGACCAGGATCGAGTTCCGCCAAGCTGAAAACCACGCGATAGTCGTCTCTGGCCTCTACGACGACGTAGGTTGCGAGCGCGCTACCACGCAAGTGCTCACCTTGCGGCGCGCCGACGAGAGCAAGGAGCTCATTCAGGGCCACACCACGATAGCGAGAGCTCGTCTGGGAGTGAGGATCGGTCGCCTCGATCTCCTGAGCCGCCAGCTTACTCAGGTCCGAAGCGGTGAAACTGCGCGATTGACCGTTCGGTCCCAAGAAGCTTACCGAAGGGACCTGGGCGGCGAGCGCCGCGGTAGACACCAAGGCCATGAACAGCGCTGGTGATCGCATTGCGAGCTGGCTCACGGTCGGGCCCTTCCGATCGCGAAGAGTGTTGCATCCGTCCGGATAAAGAGTTGTCCGTCGGACACCGCCGGCGTGGCCATGGTGCGCTCGCCCATGGAGTTGGAGCTCAAGACCCGGTAGTTCGGCCCGGCCGCCACGACCGTCACTTCCCCATCTTCGCTGACCGCGTAGATCCTGTCCTCGGCGGCAATGAGGCTCGCGTAATAGTCGCCGCTCGCGGGTAGCCTCTCCTGCCAGACTTCTTCGCCGGTTCGGGCGTTCAAGCAGGTCATGACGCCACCGTCTCGCACCATGTAGAAATAGTCTCCCAATACGACCGGCGAGGGGATGTATGGTGTCGCTCGATCGTAACGCCAGGCCACGTGCGTCGTGGTGATGTCACCTCGTCCGCCGGGACGGATCGCCATGCCGCGGCTGCCGCCGGGCCCGCCGGAGACGACGTAGAGCAGACCATGCGCGACGACGGGAGTCGGGGCCACCCACTGGGTCAGGCCGACGACCCTCCAGATCTCGCGGCCGTTTTCCGGATCGTAGGCACGGACCGTGCCGCTCCCGCTGACAACGATCTGATCGCGTCCCTCGACGTTCCAGATGACCGGCACGGGCCAGGCACGCGCGGTGCCATTGCGGGAAGCCCTCCAAAGCTCTTCGCCTGTTCTTTTGTCGACTGCCAGCAGGAAGTCCTCGGCGTCGCTATCCGAAACGAGAATGAGCTTGTCGCCATGAAGCACCGGCGAGCTCGCGAAACCCCACTCGTTAGGAAAGGGGCCGAGGTTTTTTTCCCAAACGACGTTGCCATCGAAATCGAAAGCCAGCAGACCCTTTTGGCCGAAGTAGACGTAGACCCGCTCGCCGTCGGTGACCGGGGTCGGCGAGGCCGGGGCGTTCGTGTTGTGCACCGACGCAATGGCATCGACCTGGACTTCCCGCTCCCACAGAATGCGTCCGGTTCGCTTGTCGAGAGAAAGGACCAGGAGCCGGCCTTCCATCGACCCGAAGCGGCTCATCAGGTTGGCGATCATGCCGGTGGATCCGGGCGAGAAGGCGGTCAGAAAGATACGATCGCCCCAGATTATCGGTGAGGAATGCCCCGGTCCGGGAAGAGGCGTCTTCCAGCGAACATTCTCGGTGGCGCTCCAGCTCACCGGGAGGTTCGCTTCCGGCGTACGTCCCTGGTCGGGCCCGCGAAACTGCGGCCAGTTATCGGCCGAAAGGACGCTGGAGAGCAGAAGCGCGAACGTCAGTACGCCCATAGCAAGAGCCATCGTCACCCATCCCTTCGTGTTTCCCTCCACAAAGGCAGTATGCGCAATGGGTCCTGGTGGGTCAAGGCGAGCCGAAACCGGCTAGCCCAGCGTGCGTTCCCAGAGCCAAAAGGCCCCTGCGACCGCAACCAGAATCGAGCATACCGCGGCAAGACGGGGTCTAAGCGCTCGTGGCCGGGCGTCTTTCACTGCCGCGGGGCCCCACCCCCGCGGCTCGCCCTCCGGCGACTGCGCGCCTGCGGGCGGGTTGAGAACTCCTTTCACTGCCGCGGGGCCCCACCC
>JBOGJF010000434.1:0-4368 GCA_050747785.1 Vicinamibacteria bacterium | reverse complement strand
CTTCGGTGATGTCGCCCCCGACGATCGCCAGCTTCTCGCGAAGGAACGACTCGAGACCGGTGCCGTAGCGTTCGCGAAGGGGATCGAACGCCGGAGACGGGAGGATGGTCTCCCAGAAACGGCTCTCGCTCTCCGCCGGCGAGGCGGCTCGCACCATGACGTGGACGAGGCCGATTTGCGGAAAGCGATCGAGCAGCATGCTCAGACAGACCTTGCCCAGAAAACCCGTACCCCCCAATAGAAAGATGCGGCGGTCCTTAAAGTTCTCGCTGGGCTTCAGGCGGGTCACGAAGGGTCCTCTTATTCCACTTCCGGAATCACAATCGGAGGCAAGTGGAGCATCGAGATCTCTGCCGACGACCCGGCGAAGCTCCGCGCCATGGCAATCGCCTCCGCAATGGACTCGGCGCGGTCCCAACCGAGAAGCGCTGGTACGTGCTGGTTCTCGGCGCCCGCCACGATGATCTTGCCGACGTGTCGACGGCCGTTCTCACCCCAATACCACATGAAGAAAGGATGGGCACCGTGATACGCATTGCCCTGCCGGTACATATGAATGTAACTCGGGTTCCTCGCGAACTCCTCCTCGTACTTTTCCCGTAACGAGAAGGAGTCACTGGTCTCGGGTAGGAGCCGGTTGAAGAACTCTATATAGCTCGGGTGGAACTTGGGATCGAACTCGTCGTAGCAAGGATGGGCGAGTATGAGCACGCCTCCCTTTTTTAGCAGCGGCTTACCTCGATACATGTTGAAGAAGTACCCCGGGCCCATGACCTGCACCAACAACGGGTTCAGGATCGAGTTCACGTTGTAGGGAGAAATGTAGGGAATACCGACGATGAGGATGTCGCACTGCCCCTTGACCCGCACCGCGTATTGCTCGAAGGAACGTTCGAGTGTCTTTTCGTGAACGGGCTCGGTCTTTCCCGCGTGGCAGGCGATCATCTGATAATGCGCGGGAATCGCGTGCATGAAGGCCCGCTTGGCGGCGCGGGGCATCTTCTCCAATGTCCAGCGTGTCATTTTGAGCTTCATGCGATCCGTTTCGGTGAAATCGTCCTCGTTCTTGCCGAGAAAGCCAAGCTGATCGAAGTACATCCGATTGTTGAGAACGGTCTCGATGTGAAAGACGTTCATGTTCTGATCGACCAGCTTCCCCATCTGCTCGCACTTCTTGTTCAGGGCGGAGCGCGGGGGATCCATATAACCATCGGAGTCGATGATCGTCTGAGGCTCGTGGTGGGGGCGGAGGCTCTCGTAGTCACACAGGCCCACGGTGACCGACTTGTGCCCACCGTCCATGGGAACCAAATTGATGTTGATGTAAATGACGAGCTCGCTCTCCGCGGCGCGCCGGTTGATTCGCAGCAGCTCACCGTGCTTCGTCTTGCCGAGCGTGAGGAGCCCCTCGCTGTCCTCGGCGTCATGGCAGTAGTAACGATCCGGGTAGAGCTCGCGGTGGATCTTCGATCCGACCATCCGGCGCATCTCGGACTCCGTCATCTTCCGATGGAGCGAGTTCGCGACGATCACGTGGATGTCGTCGACACCGTGGTCCGATAGTAGCTCCAAGACCACTTCCAGAACGGTCTGCCGCACGTCCGGGGGAAGCATCGGTGGAAGCGGCAGGCTGATGTCATCGACCGCAATGGTCACCTTCATCCCGGGTCGTAGTTGCGCGTGCAGCGGCTCACATCCCAGCGGGTGATTGAGCGCGTAGCGCACCGCGGCGCGCGGGTTGGGGAGTCCCTGGATGGGTGGCTTGGGATATATGACGCGCGTTCCCACGGGGAGATCTTCTTCCAGAAAATCCTCACCGAAATGGATGACTCGGGGAGCGGAATCGGTGTCGATCATCACCGTCGCGGGGTCCAGCTTGCGGCGCAAAAGGGGACTCATCGAGTCAGATCCTCTCTGTTTCTCTTACTTGAGAGACAGGACCGGCCAGTCGTGCCGGAGCGCGGTGCTGCGCAGTCTGAGGTCGGGGTTGGTGGCGGTGGGGTGTCCGACCATGGAGAGCATCGGGAGATCGCTCATGCTGTCCGCGTAGCAGAAGCAGTCGCTCAGAGAGATGCCTTCCCGCTCCGCAAAGGTCCGGATCCACGATGCCTTGGTCGAGCTCGCCATCACCGGCGGGATGAGGCGTCCGGTCGCGACGCCGTCGACGAACTCCAATCGGTTGGCGACGTACTCCTCGATGCCCAAGTGCCGCAACAGAGGCTGGATGCTGATGTCGAGCGCGCCGGTCACCACGACCTGTCGGAGACCCAGGCTCCGCGATTTTTCCAGAAGCTCGACGGTTCCGGGAAAGATGGACGGCTTGATGACGTCCTCGAACAGATCGTCGGCCAAGAAGCGGAGCCGATCCTCGGACTGGTTTCGATACCACTTGAAGAAGATGTCGTTGAATACCTTCCGGCTGTAGAGGTCCGCGACCGCGAAGACCGGGATCCCGAGAAGCGTCGCCGCCGTTCTCCTCAGGCTGCGGAGGATGCCCTGGTCGTTGCGGGCGTAAAAGCCGAACGTGTGCACCAGGTTGGTGCTGACAAGCGTCCCGTCTAAGTCGTAAAAAGCCGCTCCAGCCAAATGGCTTCCCTAGCGATTGCGGGGTAGCGGGGCATGGCTGTTCGCTCCCCGGGTAAACCGCGATAATCGTTGCATCATACGCGGTTGCGGCCAGACACTCAACTCGGAGGCCCGGTCTCGGTTGCGACATTTTCTATTTTTATTCTCTTTGGGCCCGCCCGGGTAACGCCATTGACCGCGGGCCGTTCCGAAGTTTAGGATGGGCGGTCATGTCGCGTCGCGCCACCATCACCTCGCTCGGCCGCTTCGTCCCCGAGAAGATCTTGACCAACGCCGACCTCGAAAAGATGGTCGACACGTCGAACGAGTGGATTCTCGATAGGACCGGGATCCGGGAGCGCCACATCGCCGAGCCCGGAGTGGCGACGTCGGATCTCGCAACCGAGGCCGCGCGCCAGGCGCTCGAACGGCGGGGTATCACGGCCAGCGACATCGACCTCATCATCGTGGCCACGGTGACCCCGGACATGCTGTTTCCGGCCACTGCCTGCCTGGTTCAGGACAAGCTCGGGGCGGACAAGGCCTGGGGGTTCGACCTCTCCGCGGCCTGTTGCGGCTTCGTCTACGCGCTCACGACCGGAGCCCATTTCATCGCCAGCGGGTCTCATCAGCGGGTGCTCGTCATCGGTGCCGACGTCATGAGCAGCATCATTAACTACGAGGATCGCACGACCTGCGTTCTCTTCGGCGACGGAGCCGGGGCGATCTTGCTCGAGGCCACCGAGAACGGTGGCGGCTTGCTGGATTTCAACCACCACGTGGACGGAAGCGGCGGCTTCTACCTCTACATGCCGGGAGGTGGTAGCCTCCACCCCCCCTCCGCCGAGACGATTGCCAAGAAGATGCACTATGTGCACCAGGACGGACGCCAGGTCTTCAAGTACGCCGTGCGCCAGACGTACGAAGCCTCGGCCGCCCTGATGAAGCGCCACAAGCTAACCCCCGACGATATCTCGCTACTGGTGGCTCACCAAGCCAACGGCCGAATCCTGGACGCCGCTGCCGAGAGGTTGGGCCTGCCCAAAGAGAAGGTCGTCAAGAACATCGACAAATACGGCAACACCACCGGAGCCACCATCCCCCTCGCGCTCGCGGACGCGCAGGAGCAGGGGCGTCTCAAGCCCGGTGATCTCGTCCTCATGGCGTCGGTGGGCGCCGGTCTCACCGTCGGCTCGTGTCTGATCCGATGGACTGGTCTCAAGACTGGCGTCTGACGAGGTTGATTAGCAGCACCCACGCATTTTGACGCCAGGAAGGGGTTGGCGAGCGCGTCTGATGAGGTTGATTAGCAGCACGACGTGTCTTGACGCCAGGTAGGCGCGTCACTCCCCCGCTCGGGATAAGATGCCCCCGACCATCCTGTAGCTGTCTGCCAAAGCTCCATGAAATCTAGGCTCCTCTTCGCTAGTCTCGCGCTCCTGCTCATCGGGGCCGGCTACGTGTTGCGCCCGAAACCAGTCACGGTGGTGCTCCATGCCCTCGGGGATCCCGAGACGGTCTACTGGCGCGGCCGGCTCGCCTCACCACGAGTCCGAGATTTTCACTTCTTTCAAGCAGCCTTGATGAATCACTATCGATACCCCCCGCTTCCGTTTCCGGAACGCGTCCGCTACCGAGTCTCGCTGCGCATGCAGCTCTTCGTGAACGAGCCCGGAGCCCACGACTTCGAGCTCGTGTCTCCCTGGTTCGGGGCGCTCGAGCTGGACGGCGAACGGGTCTTCGGCAGCGGCCCCCTCTTTCCCGGTAAGGAGCCCCGAGGATCCGTCGTCCTGATGCCGGGCG
>JBOGJF010000433.1:0-2579 GCA_050747785.1 Vicinamibacteria bacterium | reverse complement strand
ATCTATGACCGCCGTCTGACGCGCTAGATAGCAGCACCCGCGTCAATTGACGGCCGGCAGGCTTCCTCAGAAACGAAACTGAGCAGCTAGGTTGGCGGTGAAGCCGTCGAGGCGGTCTTCCAACCCGTTCGCCGCGCCGATGAACCGATACCCTCCGCCGAAACCGATACGGAACCTCTCAGTCACATTGAGTGTAACGTTGGCTTCAGGCTCGGCGACCAGGAACGACTCGTCCACTTCCTGGAAGTAGCCCTTGTCGAAATTACTGACAGGGTAGTCGAACCCCCGCGGACGGTCGTGCCCTCGGTTGATGGTCGAGAAGTCGACTCCGTAGAAAGGGTCGCTCCGGCCCCGGAACACCGGAAATGGACCGAACCGCCTCTGTATCGACGCGGTACCGCCGCCCAGAAGCCCGCGAACGGAGAAGTTCACGAGACGGGACGGGTTGACGAAATACTCCAAAACCGCTCCACCGTATCTCATGTCAGAGACGTCTCCCTCGTTGGTCTGAAAATAGCCCCCGCCACCGATCAGGAGCTTCTGGTTGATGAGCCAACCGCCGTAAACGCCGGCCATGCCCGTGAGATCACCTCCCAGATCGGTCAACTTGAAATCGGGGGCGACGAGAATGTCACTCTCCAGTTGGTTCTGGACGAGGGTCTGAATCGGTGGCCCCGGAGTGCGGTCCTGGCCGAAAAGAGGGGCACCTGTGAGGAACATGACGAGGGTTTGAAGCATAGAAGTCTTTGACATGATTACCTCTTTCCTTCACTTGAAATGCGAAAACGCGAGCGTCGGACAAGCGAGAGCAGGATCCGTGCCATGGGCCGACACCGCAGTTCTTGCGAAACTCGGCGACAGCTTCGGCGCAGGGAGGTAGTCACTGTCCCATGCCGGCGACAGGACGTCTACTTTGTTGGAAGATCTGCTTCAGTCTCTTGGATGAGAGTCCTGAGTGGCGCAGGGATGGAGACGAGGTCCAGCGGATTCACGCGCATGTCGTTGAGACGGGCCGCCCAGTGAAGATGGGGACCCGTCACCCGGCCGGTGGATCCGACGCGACCCAGAAGGTCACCCGCCGCGACCATCGCACCGGTCTCGACGGCCATGCTCTGCAGGTGAGCATAGAAGGTGTAGAGTCCCAGACCGTGGTCGAGGACGACGGTGTTGCCGGTGAAGAACAACTCACTGGCGAGGACGACGCGCCCGCGTTGCGGCGAGCGTACCGGCGTGCCGGCAGGAACGGAAAAGTCCTCGCCGCTGTGCGGCGAGCGCGGTTGATCGTTGAGAATCCGCCGCTTGCCGAAGCTACCCGATGCCTTGGCACTCGCGAGCGGGAGCTCGAAACCGCCGTCCCAGAGAGGTGCGGACGACGTGGCGCGGAAGATCCTCAAGAGCCGATTGGTCTCCCGTCGCGACCGCGCTTCGTCTTCCGGGCTCAACTGGACGTATCGGTCATCGACGGTCAAGCGTTGAACCGGAAAGCCTCCGTCTCGGACGGTGAGATTCGTGCCGCAGCCCACGGCCTCACCGGAAGGAAGCCGAGCATCGAAGGTTAGGGTGTGAGAGCCCGGCTGGCTCTGGAGGTCCACGCCGATCAGAGTGAATTGTGCGCCGTCGTTGCCGTTTTCCCAGAAGTGCAAGGGTCGGCCAGACCAGCTCGCTCGCACGTCGGTCCGGGGCTCACCTCGCACGGTCACGACGACGATATCTCCCTGTGCCGGCTCACGGGTGGAGAGCTCCAGCTCGATCCCCGTAGAACAGGCGATTGTCTCGGCCGACCACGAAGGAGTCGGCCAGAAGGCGAGAGAGACTGACGCCACCATCAATAGTAGGGCGGAGGTGCTCCTCACGGCCCCACGATACACCAATGGCGTGGCCGCGTTTAGTCGGTCGAGCAGACCGCCGGCCGCCAAACTAAGTGGATGCTTTGGCCAAGAGCTAGTCAGGTGGATCCGCAGTCCCTGTTGGCCGTCAAATTAGGTGGTTGCTTTGAGGGGAGTTGGTCAGACGGCGGTGGGGTCCCACGGCACTGATGCATTAGGTGGGTTAAGGAGTGGATTCCTAACGGAGGGCTAGGATTCGCTCGCCCGCGGCTCGGTACCCGTTCCTTCGCGCCAGCCGCCGAACCTTGAGCGAAGGGTACTTGCGAATGCGCAACAGGAGATCGGAGACCGGGAGCGGGTCGGTGTGCACTTCCACACGTCCTTGCCGCAATGCATCCAGGACCGCGGGAAGAGACTTCTCACTTGCCTCGATGTAGGAGTGAGTCGCTCCCATCTGCCACAGAAAGTGCGAATCGGAGGTCCCGACCAGGAGGCGTCCCGAGCGTCGAGCCAGCTCCACGGCCTTTTTGTTGAAGTTCATAGTCTTCGTGTAGAAGTGGGAGTACTCGATACCGTCGAAGAGCTCCAGGTGATCGAGGAGCTTGGTCTGTAAACAAAACTGAGAGGGGAAAAACGGATGGGGCGCGATGGCCAGCAGCTGCGGATTGTCTCGCCGCAGTTTGTAGAGGTCGTTGAACGTATGCGGCGGTGCGTCCCAGTAGTTGAAATTGTAGAGGAGCACGTGTCTGCTCT
>JBOGJF010000432.1:0-8637 GCA_050747785.1 Vicinamibacteria bacterium | reverse complement strand
GCGTTGCCGCGATCTTCATGTCGAGGCTGCTCAATCAGAACCCCCCGCTCGTTTTCGAGGACGGTGAACAGAGTCGAGACTTCATCCACGTCGAGGACATTGCGGAGGCCGTCGTTCGTGCGGTCGACTTTTCCGGCCCCGGTGCCCACGTGCTCAATGTGGGAACCGGTCGTCCAGTGACGATTCGTCAAGTCGCCACTGTCCTTGCGAAACATATGGGCGTGGACATCGCGCCCCAGGCGCTCAGCCGCTATCGCGCCGGAGACATAAGGCACTGCATTGCCGACACTCGCCGGGCCGAGAAGGTCTTCGGCTTTCGGGCAAAGCGCTGTTTCGAGGACGGGGTGGGAAGTCTCATCGATTGGAGCAGAGGTGAAACACCCCAGGACGCCGTGGAGAGGTCCATGGCCGAGCTCGAAACTCACAACCTGGTTCGATGAAAGTTCTCGCAATCGTTCCCCACGAGTACGACACCAGCCCGGGTCAGCGGTTTCGTATCGAACAATGGGAGCCTTTCCTACGTGAGCGTGGTGTCGAGATTACGTACTCGTCCTTCACGACACCCTCTCTGGGCGGGATCCTCTATCGGCCCGGATACCGGCTAAGCAAAGCTCTCCACATCGGGGCGGCCTACTTGCGCCAGTGTTCCAAGATCATGAGTGCCCGGCGATTCGATCTCGTCTATCTGTTTCGCGAAGCCGCACTCATCGGACCCGCGTTCATCGAATCTGCGATCGCTTGGCAGCGAGTCCCTATCGTCTTCGACTTCGACGACGCGATCTTCGTTCCGTACAAGAGCCCGTCCAACGGCTATCTCAGCTACCTGAAATGCTTCGGAAAGACGGGGCACTTGTGCCGTCTCGCCACTCACGTTCTCGCAGGAAACGCGTATCTGGCCGACTACGCCCGGCAATACAATTCGGAAGTATCTCTCGCCCCCACGACCATCGATACCGATCAATACCGGCTGGAGCCGCGCGACGGCCGCAAAGCCGAGCCTCCCGTCATCGGGTGGACTGGTAGTCACAGCACCCTGCAACACCTTCAGACTGCCGTGCCCGCGCTTTCCCGACTTGCGAAGCGACACCCCTTTCGCCTCGTCGCGATTGGAGCAGAGGCACCTGACATCGAAGGAGTCGACACCGAATCGAGGCCATGGTGTGCGAGCTCCGAGGTCGAAGACCTCTCGGACATCGACGTTGGGATCATGCCATTGCCCGATGATCCTTGGTCACGCGGCAAATGCGGCCTCAAGGCTCTCCAATACATGGCACTCGGGATTCCGCCCGTCGTCTCCCCGGTGGGTGTCAACACGGAGATCGTCGAGGACAACGTCAACGGTCTGGTTGCGGGTAGCGAGGAGCAATGGATCGAGAAGCTCACCGCCCTGCTAACCAACGCAGAGTTGCGTCATCGCTTGGGCCGTGCGGCGCGCCAAACCGTGGAAGAGCGGTACTCGGCCCGCGTCATCGCTCCTCGCGTTTTCGAGGTTTTCGAGAAGGCCTTGTCTCACCGAGTTTCCGCTCAAGTTGAAGCACACTCCGGCAGACTTTCGTAAGAAGCTGGTCCGGGTATCAACCCTCGCCGGCCTTTTGGGCGCGATGGCCCTTTCCCAAGGCTATCGCCTAGGAGATTGGTTGGTCCTTCGGGATCCACCGACGCGAACAGACGCAGCGCTCATCCTTGGCGGCGATCCGTACTACGAGCGAACCGGGCACGCCGTGCGTTTGCTCCAGCAGGGATTGGTCAGCCACTTGATCTTTTGCGGTGGCGAGCCGGGACCCGGCGATCACGCGCTGAGCTTGATGCAGCACGCAAAAGAGCTCGGCGCACCGGATGAAGCCTTCCTCATCGAGGACCGCTCACATAGCACGCGAGAAAGCGTCGAGTTCGCGCGTCCCATACTCATCGAGCGTGGCATTCGTTCCCTCACGCTCGTGACGTCACCTTTCCACCAACGGAGAACGTTTCTCGCTGCGCGAAAATCACTTGGTGACGAGGTCGTCCTAGTCAACAGCCCCGCCGACCCAAGCGTTTGGAAGCGGGAAAGTTGGTGGCGCGATTGGTGGAGCGCAAAGGTCGTTTTCTCGGAGTACGTCAAGCTCGCCTATTACTTCGTCCGCGGCTGGGTGTGATGGCATGGGCGTTGCTTAGGTAGGTCGCATGGCGTCTGTGTCGCTACTGAATCTCGAAACCCGCGAAACGCCTCGCGCGAAGCCTCTCGACCAACCGACGGCCGGGCGAAAGCTCCGTGTCCTCCGACTCTTTTCGCGGCTCAACATCGGGGGGCCAGCCATCCACGTCATCTTGACCACAGCGGGACTAGATCCCCAGCGATACGATTCTCTCCTGGTCGTGGGACACGAAGGCGATCGGGAAGGGAATTTTCTGGGCCTGGCCGAGGCGAAGGGAATCTCCATGAAAATCATTCCCACGTTCGGCCGTCGGATCGATCCCTTGCGGGACCTGATCACGCTCTTTCGGCTCTTTGCTCTCATGAAGCGTGAGCGGCCGGACATCGTGCACACGCACACGGCGAAGGCAGGTGCTCTGGGACGGCTTGCCGCACGCATGGCCGGCGTGCCCATCGTCGTGCATACGTTTCACGGTTCGGTATTCGACGGGTATTTCGGGCCAGCCGTGGCGGGTTTCTTCCAGTGGGTGGAGCGCATGCTCGCCCGAGTCACCGACAAGATTGTCGCAGTGAGCGAGAGAGTGGCCGCGGACCTGGTGGAAAGGCAAATCGCTCCGCGAACCAAGATCGCGGTCGTGCCGCTCGGCTTGGAGCTGGAGCGCTTCCGGGACGTCGAGCTGAGGCGCGGCGAGCTGCGTCGAGAGCTCGGGCTCCCGCTGCAAGCGCGCCTCGTGGGATGCGTTGGCCGTCTGGTACCGATCAAAGACATCTCGACGCTTCTAAAGGCCATGGTCGAGCTCTCCGTGGCACAGCCCGAAGCGTTCTTGCTCGTCGCAGGTGACGGTCCCGAGAGGCCTGCGCTCGAGCGACAAGCGCAGAGTCTCGGCTTGGACTCCCGGGTTCGTTTCCTCGGATTCCGCGACGATCTCGAGCGCATCTATGCCGATCTGGACGTCGCGGTGAACTGCTCTTTGAACGAGGGCACGCCGGTTGCGTTGATCGAAGCGATGGCATCGGGAGTTCCGGTCGTGGCCACGTCCGTCGGGGGAACCCCGGATCTGCTGGAGGATGGACGTCTGGGAAAGCTGGTTCCTCCGGCCGATCCCCAGGCGCTCGCTCGCGGTCTCGCCGAGATCCTGTCGAGTAACCGCAGTTTGGCCAAGGCCGCGGTGCGGGCTCGGCGAAGCGTCACCCAGCGGTTCGGCCTGGAGCGACTCCTCGACGATCTCGACCGTCTCTATCTTCGCCTCTTGCTTGCGAGACGCTCGGAAAAGCCCGACCTGTAGGGCGCTTTCGAGCCGCGGCCTCCCTGCACAATCCACTCTTCTTCAAAGAGTTAGCAGTCTGGAACAGATCCTGCAACCTTGTCCAACCGGTGGCGTCAGGTCCGATCCATGGCTGGAATCGGAATAACCGCCTCTCGAAGTCTCGGTCTAAGTACATAAACAAAAGAGGGTTAGAGATGGTCACCCAACCGCTAGGTCGAGCCGTGGGCAAGCGATGTCCTACGCAGGACCCTAGGCCCAATTCCGTGTGGGGGAACCCCTGCGCGAAGAGCTTGACGGCGAGGGCGATAGCGGGATCCTCGCCGGCTCGACGTGCTGCGGCGGACGTTCTTCCCGAAATGCTAATGAAAGCTTATCAACGACTTAGCGCAGCCATTGGGCGGGGGGTCTTCGCGCTTTGAGCAGAAGCGCTGGAACGGCCAGAGTTCCGATTTTCGGAAGTGGAAGCTCGCTCGATTGTAGGGAGTTTCCCCCTGGGAGTGGGAGTTTTCCCCAGACAAGAGAGCTATCGAACTGATGCCGATCTACTTGCTGACCGCCGCGTTACCTCTGGGGATGACTTTGCTTCTGACACCCTGGATTCGCTCCCGAGCCATCTCGTACGGCTTTCTCGACCAGCCGGGAGGAAGAAAAGCGCACGATGCACCCAAGCCCCGGCTCGGTGGAATAGCTATCTACTTGAGCTTCACCACGACGGTCCTGGTCGGTTTTTCACTGGCTCCGTGGATCGCCTTGATGCCGGCGTTGAAAAGCTTGCTTCCCGAAACTACTGAAGCGCTAAGAGAGGCTTGGTCGGTAAGAACTCCGCTGGTCGGCCTCTTGCTGGGTGGCACCATCATGTTCGTGGTCGGCTTGTTGGACGACGTCTTGGGCGAGCGATTCCCGACCCGCTGGAAGTTCTCCGCCCAGATCGTGGCCGCATCGGTCGCGGTGGCTTGCGGAGTCCGCGTTGATTTCGCGGGCCATGACGTCGTGAACGTCTTGGTGAGTGTTCTCTGGATCGTCGGCATCTCGAACGCCTTCAACCTCCTCGACAACATGGACGGATTGACCGCCGGTGTGGCGGCGGTATCCGCGTCGATTTTTCTCATCAATGCCGCCGAGCTCGGGGAGATATTCATCTGCTTCATTCTGGCGGCTCTCATCGGCACGCTCGTCGGCTTCCTGCGCTTCAACTTCCCACCGGCGTCGCTCTTCATGGGTGACTCGGGATCGCTCTTCTTGGGATTCATTCTGTCTTCGCTCACGATACTGGAACACTACGTGAGCTCGGCATCCTCGACGCTCTTCCCGGTTCTCATGCCTCCCTTGGTGCTGGCGGTCCCGCTGCTCGACACCTTGTCCGTCATCTACATTCGAATCTCAGAAGGCCGACCCATTCACGTTGGGGATCGGTGCCACCTGTCTCATCGCCTCGTTCGCTGCGGGCTCAACCCGCTGCAAGCGGTGATCTTTCTCTACCTCGTGACTTTTGGACTCGGGTTGGGGGCGCTCCACCTCGCCGACGCTCCTCTGACCCGAAGCGTATGGATCGTGTTGGACTCCGTATTGCTGGCCGCGCTCGTGCTCTGGGTGATCCGATTCGGTGGAAGGCTCCGATCGGAAGAGCCGTCTTCGGTGCATGCCGGCAAGGTCGAAGCAACCCTCAAAGCCGTGGAGGACAAATGAACGCCTTGGAGCGAAGAAGCCTGGTCGCCACGTTCCTGGTTGTCGCCTGTCTGGCGGCGGGATCAGCGAACGCGAGCGACGAAACCGTCAGGCTCCTGAACATGTTTGCCAGGTCGGATGCTGATATCTTCGAGGTCCACATCGTCGCGAACGGCGACATATCTGGGTTCAAGACCACGCGAAGAGCCGGACCCGAATCCTACCGGCTCACCATCGACGTCCCGGCTCTGTCGCCGGTCGACACGAAATACGACGTGGCAACGCCCTTCACGAGAAGCTTCGAGATGTGGCCCATGAAGCTGGGCGACGAGGTCTATTCACGGATCATCCTGGAGCTCGACCTCCAGGCAAGCTCGGTGGTCAGTCAGCATCGGCCTACGCAAATACTCATCAAGATTTCCAGAAATTCACCGCCCGCCAACGCAGAGGGTAGCATCGGTGAAGCTCCGGAGACGGCGACCGCGACCGAGGCTGTCGCTGCCCTCCCCGACGGCGGCGTTCCGGCCGACGCGGGTGAGGTGCCGGCAAGAAGCGGAGACGTAACCGCCGCGGAACCCCCAGTCGCCGCGCTCGAGCCCGAGCCCGCGGTAGCTTCCGCGCCTCACGCCGAGGACGAAGCGGAAAACCAGGTGGAGTTCATCAGCCTCTTCCCCGCACCCAACGAGGGCCGGCCTATGTTCGAGCCACCGATGGAGCAGGTCGACGCCGCGCAAGGTCCCACGAATGGAATCCTCCTGGGTCGTTTCCTCTTTCAACCGCTCGCAGAGTTCAGCTGGGTTCGCGGAGACAACGTGACGCTCGACGCCGATGATCCTTTTTCCGACGACGCCATCTACGCTCGCGCCGTCGCCGACTTCAAGCTCATCGACTCCGAAAACACCTTGGATTTTGCCTACCAGCTCCGTTACCGAAATTTCAAAGAGTTCGACCTTCTCAAGGAAAACTTCTCCCATGGGTTCGATGTCAGAACGAACGTTCCCGTCTCTCCTCGCATGCAGTTCGACGCGCGGAATCACTTCCTGCACGGGACGTTCGAGACCACCGAGTTCGATCCGGGGCAGGAAGTCTTTTTCAACGTCGAGCCCTTCAATCACAACTTGACGGAAGTCGGGCTCACCATGGATCTGAACGAACGGCTGGGAGTGGCTCTCCATGGTGGTTACGATTTCGTGCGCTTTCAAGATGAGCAAACGGTGTTCTTCGACTACGAGACGATACGTACCGGAGGTAGCTTCTACTATCGCCGCTCCCCGGTCAGTTCCATCTTTGGCGAGTATGTCCGCGACATCACGCCCGAGCCAGCGACACGGCCCGAGTCGAAATCGACCGCCAATTCCGTTCAGGCAGGCATACAGGGCGAGCTCACGCCGCTTCTGACGGGCACGGTTCGCGCCGGGTACTCTTGGCAGGAGTTCGGGAGCGGGGCCAGCGCTCTCGAGTACCGAGGTTTCGTCGCCAGCGCGAGTATCACGCGGTACTTCAGCGAGGCGGCCTCCATTCTCATCGAGGCGGGGCGGCAAACCAATCTCTCGAACTTCGAGGACAACAGCTACTACGTGACCAACTTTGGCACCGCACAGTTCACCGGACCGCTGCGACGGAACTTGCAACTCGTGACCGGAGGGAGTCTCTACGACAACCGCTATCCCCTCGAGACCATCGAGGCGACCGAGCCACGGAACGACCAGGCACTCGCCGGATGGGTGGGCGCGGCGTACTTCTTTTCCCCCCTGACCTATTTCCGCGCGGACTACCGATATGAAAGGCGGCGGTCCAATCTGGATCAGTTTCAATACACGAATAACGTCTTACGCGTCATCGTGGGGGTAGGGATCTTTTCCAGGTAGGAAGATGTTGAGGATAGCAATGGCCCACTGGAGGATGCTGCTAGCCGGTCTCGTGCTGTGGCTAGGCTCGATCTGCCCGGTGAGCGCATCCTCGTCGGCGGTGCAGCCACTCCAGGGGAATGGCAGCAAGGAAACCGAGGAAGCTCGCGTCGAGTCGGAGGCCGCTCCCTCGGCGGAAACCACGCCGGAGGGCGAGGTGGAGGTCGACCCCGAGAGTGACGTCTATCGCGTCGGTCCCGGCGACGTCCTGGATGTCGTCGTCTACGGCGAGGACGATCTCACGCGCCTCGTCACCGTGCAGCACGGCGGAGAGATCTCCTTCCCCCTCATTGGCGAGATTCAGGTCCAGGGATTGACGCTCAAGGAGGTGCGCGAGCGGATTGGAGAGCTTCTGGCCAAGGACTATCTCGTCGATCCTCAGGTGAGCGTCAAGGTCAAGGAATACCTCTCCCAGTGGGTGACTATGGTCGGAGAAATCGCCCGACCCGGGAAGTACTACCTCACCGGGCCCAAGACGTTGCTCGATCTTCTCACCGAGGCGGGAGGATTCACCTCGGAGGCGAGCGGTGAGATTGTCGTCACCCGGCTGGGGGGTGTCTTCGATGACGGCTCGACCGTGCAGCGCGTGTGGCTGTCTCGGGACATGAACGCGGACGAGCAAAGAATGATCCTCGCGCTGAACGTCACGAATAATGACCTCATCACCGTGCCGGCCCAGGAGGCGATCTACGTGACGGGCGAGGTCAACGACCCCGGCTCCTTCCCTCTCAAGAACCGACTCACGGTCTTGCAGGCAGTTTCGCTCGCCGGCGGACTGAGCAAGTTCGGGAGCAAGGGCAAGGTGGAGATCCTGAGGAAGCGAGCCGGGGCCGAGCCGGAGCGGATCAAGGTCGACCTGGAGGACATCGAGAACGGCAAGAAGCCCGACATCCCGCTGGTCCCTGGCGACCTCGTCAAAGTGGGGAAACGCATCTTTTGAGGAGCTCCAGTCGATGAAGCACGACACCAGTACGCTGCCGCCTGACTTCGAGGGTTTCGACCTCAAGAACGGACTCAGGCTCCTTTGGGCGGGCAAGACGACCATCCTCGCGATGACCATCGTCGGCGTCGGCCTCGGGTTTCTCGTCACCTTCATGCAGGTGCCCATTTACCGATCGCACGCGCTCGTTCAGATCGATCCACCCACGCAAAACATCTCTGCACTCTCGAACCCGTACCCGACTACCGCTTTGAACTGGTTCGACTACCAGAACTTCTACCGGACGCAGTACCGCATCATCGAAAGCAAGGCCCTCGCCGAGAAGGTCCTCTACAAGCTGAAGCTCAACGAACAGGCCCCGTTCAAACAGGCTAAGGATCCGGCCGCGCTTCTGGTCTCTCACGTATCGGTTATACCGCTGCCGGACACGCGCTTGGCCCAAGTGGCGATCATGCACCGGGACCCCAAGACGGCGGCGCTCTGGGCGAACACGTTTGCGGAAGCCTACGTGGAGCAAAACCTCGAGACCAAGATCGAGACCACGCGCAACATCTACGGTTGGCTTCAAGAGCGGCTCGGCGCCGCCCAGGAAGAGGTGAGACAGTCCGAGGAGAAGCTCTACGAGTACACGGAGAAGCAGGACCTCTTCATCCCCGAGGAAGGACAGAGCATCGTTTCCGGAACGCTCGAGAAGCTGAACGAGGCCTATACGGACGCTAAGAC
>JBOGJF010000431.1:0-17293 GCA_050747785.1 Vicinamibacteria bacterium | reverse complement strand
GTCAAAGCAACCACGTAGTTTGGCGGCCGTCCAACGACTGCCCTCAGGCCGTCGCGCTTCGTCGACCAGCGACTGCGCGCGGGCTGAAGGCTCTCGCCCGCCGCAAAGACCTCAGTCCTTCTTATTGCCCAAGTACCCTAGGGCTTCCAGGTTCCTAATCGTCTTCTCGGAAAGCTCCGCGTCCCCTCGCGCCGGGGCTCCCTGTCGGCGGCGATCGGTTTCTTGCTGCCACGCCACGGTGCGAGTTCGGAAGCTCGAGAGCTCCGCTTCGAGCGGCGAGACCGCTTCCTGAGATTCGCGATAGCGATCGTTCAGCTCGTATGGGTCGCGGCGCGTGTCGTACAGCTCGAAGTGGCCTTCTCCCTGTCCCGTTCCAGGATACGAGATCAACTTCAGGCGTCCGTCCGAGATGCCGAGTAGGTGCTGGTCGTTCTGAAAAAAGATCCGGTCGTGCAGCCGATCCTCGCTGTGGCGTACCAGCGGCAGAAGGGAACGCCCCTGCAGGCCGGATGGAAAGGTAATTTGAGCCAGGTCGAGAATGGAGGGAAAGATGTCCAGAGTCGATACCGCGGCCTGCACGATCTCTCCCTGCGGCAGGATGCCCGGAAAAGACAGGACCAGGGGAACGCGGAGAGAGGGATCGAACAGATCGAAGCCATGGTCGAAGTAGTAGTCATGCTCGCCAAGGCTTTCGCCATGATCGGACGTGAGAACGACGAGAGTCGAGCCGTTGTGGGGACTCTTGTCCAAAGCCTCGAGAACGTGTCCGATGTGGCGATCGGCAAAGGCGATCTCGGCATCGTAGCGGTCGACGTAGTCTCCCCAATATGACTCACCGGCGAGGGGGAGATGGCGGTTGACGCCGCCTTGGTAACCCACCACCGGCTCGAGCTTCGGGCCACGCGGAATGATCTCGTCTCCGCGGAACAGATCGAGCAGCTCCTCCGGAGGTTCGTAGGGTGTGTGGGGGTTGACGTAGTGGATCCACAGAAAAAAGGGCTCCGCCTGTTGGTAGCTCTCGATGAAATGGATGGCGAAACGCGTGAGCTGCTCGGTACGCTCCACCTCGGTATCCGCGGTGAGCCAGACCTGCTCGTAACGATCGAAGCCTTGCGCGAAGCCGAGCTCCCGATCGAGATTCCCGTTGTCGACGGCTGCGGCGGTTTGATACCCGCTGGCTTTCAGCGTCTCCGCCAGCGTTTGGTTGTAATCGGGTAGATCGCGTTCTCGAACCGTGAGGCCGTGCTGTGCCGCATAGAGGGACGTGAACATGGCGGCAAGGCTTCCCCGGGTCTTCGGCCAGTAGGTGAATGCGTTCTCGAAGAGAACTCCGCGGGCGGCAAGTCCGTCCATGGCCGGGCTGGTTTGCCGGGCGTAGCCGTAGCCGCTCAGATGATCGGCGCGCAACGTGTCGATGGTGAGAAGCAAGACGTTGATGCCAGCATGAGTTGGGGGCGGCTCGGCCGCTCTGCATGCGAAAAGGATGGAAGCTAGGAGGAGGGCGGCAAATCGGGCCTTCACGAGCCGCTCGCCGCCACCCGCGACGCTCGCTCGTGGATTTCCAGCAGCTTCTCGCGTACCTCGGCCGAAACGCCGCGCAACGGTCTCCTCGGCGGGCCTCCGTAGAAACCGATCTGATCCAGAAGAGACTTGAGTCCGGCAACACCATAGTCGGAAGTCACCGCTTTGTTGATGGGTGAGAGGTGGTGTTGAAGCGTTCTCGCGCGGGCGAGGTCTCCACGCTGGAAGGCCTCGATGAGATCGACGCAAAGATCTTGCACCACGTTGGCGATGGCCAGTATCGCTCCGCGCGCGCCTGCCACCAGGGAGGCGAGCAGTAGGCTGCCGGCGCCCGTCAGCACGGCGAAATCATCCGGCGCCGTGCGGCAGATTTCCTGCAACTGCTGTAAGTCTCCCGAACTATCCTTGATCCCCGCGATATTGGAATGAGCGGCGAGCTCAACGACGAGCTCGGCGGACAAGTTCAACCCGGTGAAGCCCGGAATGTTGTAGAGCACGACCGGGATGGGACTATTCTCCGCGACCTCGACATAGTGGGCACGTATGACCTCGTGTCTCATGTCCCGCTTGTAGTAGGCGGGCGTGATGATCATCGCGAAGTCGGCGCCGGCGCCTGCCGCGAACCGGGTCAGCGCGATCGTCTCTCGCGTCGACTCGCAGCCGGTGCCGGCCAACATGACCCGGTCGGGGGGGATGACCTCTCGGGCCCGACTCAAGACTCTTTCCTTTTCTTCATGTGTCAGATAAACGAACTCACCCGTGGAGCCCAGAACCGCGAAGCCGGAGAGGCGCGATTGGCACCAGCGCTCTATGTTCTCTGCCATGCGATCGAGCGCCAGTTCTTCGCGCTCGTCGAAGCTGGTCGGAATCGGCGCGATGATGCCGTTCAGCTCTCTCAACGCTCTACTCGGCTCCGGTTTCGGTCACCCGGATCCTTCGGCGGTCAGCGTTAACGACTTCCAGGCGCACTCGCACGGCATTCGGTCTGCGGTAGCCGCCCAGAGCATCCATCTTCTCCGACCACTCTACCACTATCACCAATGCCTCCTCTTCATGATCCTCGTGGCGCTCCTCGCCCAACTCTTCCAGTCCGAGCTCGGCGAGCTCACGCTCGGTCTCGACGCGGTAGAGGTCGATGTGATAGACCGTCCGACGGTCGCCACTGTATCGATTCACCAGGGCGAAGGTGGGGCTCACGACGCGATCGGGGGATATCCCATAGCCGGCTGCGATCCCTTTAGCGAGAAGTGTTTTTCCGGCACCGAGATCTCCCTCTAGATAGAAGCACGTTCCCTTGGGATGTTTGAGAGCGAGCATCTTCCCGATGGCGAAGGTTTCGTCGGCGGATTCACTGACGAGGATCGTCTCGGTGGATGCGGGCGACGTGCTCACGCGGCTCCCAACTGGCGTAATGCCTTCGGTAGGCAGTGGATCACATCGGTGGCGATGAGAGAGGTTTGACCCAGCTCTGCCGCGGCCAAGTCTCCGGCCAAGCCGTGGAGATGGGCCGCGACGCGGAGTGCGACGTCCACCGGGAGTCGATTGATGAGCGCGCCGACGATCCCGGTCAGAACGTCTCCGCTTCCACCGGTGGCCAAGCCGGGGTTGCCAGTCAAGTTGATGAAGATGTTCCCCGGGGGATCGCAGACGAGCGTGCGGTACCCTTTGAGGAGGACGTAGGTGTCGGTTTGCTCCGCGAGCTTGCGCACGGACTCGAGCCTCGTCTTCTGGACGTCGCGTGCCGCGCAGCCAAGGAGCCTCGCCGCTTCTCCTGGGTGCGGCGTGAGCGCGAGCGGCCGTTTGCGCGGAATGGCGCCGACATCTTCCTGGTAAGCGTTGAGACCGTCGGCGTCGATCACGATGGGAAGCTCGTTCTCGACCACCAGCCGTTTCACCACCCCAACGGTCTCCGGGTTCTGACCGAGGCCTGGTCCGATGGCCATGGATGTCTTGCCGCCGAGTAGCTCTTGCAGTCGGGCGTGAGCACTCGCGGCAATGGTTCCCTCCGCGGTCTGATCCAAGGGCTCCCACATCGCTTCTGGCAAGGCGGGCGCCATGAGAGACAGAGCTCCTCGGGGAGCAGCGACGGTGACGAGGCCGACGCCGGCTCGAAGCGCAGCGTGAGCCGCCATCACCGCTGCGCCCGGCTTGCTCACCGAGCCACCGACGATGAGGAGATGGCCGAAGTCTCCCTTGTGGGCCTCGGCCTTCCGATGGGGAAGAAACTCGCGCAGCTCATCGGACTCGATGGTACGAACGCGGGCGCCCACGTTCTCGAGCACCGACTTTGGAATGCCGATATCGACCACCTCGAGTCGGGAGGAGCGCAGAGACGCCGGTGGGACGAAGTGGCAAACCTTCGGCGCCGCCACGGCTACCGTCAAATCGGCTGCGATCGACAACCCGTGGACCTCTCCGGTGTCGGAGGAGAGACCGGAAGGGACATCCACGGCCACCTTGAAGCCCGGTAGCTCATTGATGTCGCGGATGGCTTGCTGGAGAAGCCCGCCTGCCGCCCGCGTCAGACCGGTGCCCAGAATGGCGTCCACGATCACGTCCGCCTTGGAGATCTCGCCGAGGGCTTGACGCCAGCTCGACTCATCCGGTGTCGCTTCGACCGGAAGCCGCGCCTCCAACGCCGCCTCGAGGTTGTAACGCGCATCGCCGGAGAGATCCTCGAACGAGGAGAGCACCCAGGCTTTGGCGGGCACGCCTTGCGAGGCGAGGGATCGCAGCACGACCAGTCCATCTCCACCGTTGTTGCCTTTGCCGCAAATCACCGCGACCCGACGCTTGCGGAGATCGGGAAGCTCCCGCGCCATCGTTCGTGAGACCGCTTGCCCAGCATTCTCCATGAGGGAGCGCGCGGGCACCCCGAGATCCTCGATGGTGCGGCGGTCCGCCTCCCGCATCTCGGAGCCCGTGAGTACCAGCATGATGCAACAGTATATCCCTTCGTCTCTTCTCTCGACACGTTGCTACCATTTGTGGGGGAGCCGCGACGACTCGTCTTGACTCCCTTTGACATGTGCAGCTAATGTTAGTGGTTCGTGCCGCCTTTCAGGAGTCTAGATGGCCATTAGGGTTAACGTCGACGGCAAGTTGGGAGACGAAAAGGAACTTCTTCTGTCTCCCTTGGATCTGGGTTTCGTCTTTGGTGCGAGCGTTTACGAAACGCTGCGCACCTATCGTGGTCGTCCATTCCTTCTGGAGCGACACTTAGCTCGGCTTCGACAGTCCGCGGCGAGCCTGGACATCCCTCTCGACGTGAGCGACGCGGACATCATCGGGCGGATCCAGCGGACGCTCGAAGCCGCTTCCAACCCAGAGTCCTACCTCCGCCTCATCGTATCGGCGGGAGTGGGAGAGCTCGACTATCGCCGGGGGGCGACTGGCCGTCCTACCGTCGTCATTCTCGTCAAGCCGCTTCCGGAGGTGCCTTCCCGGTTCTACACGGAGGGCATCCGGGTGGTGGTCGTCGACGTGGTGCGCAATCATCCGAGGAGCGTGAGTCCGCGAATCAAGACCTCGAGCCTGCTCAACAATATGTTCGCGATGCGGGAGGCTTATGCGCGCGGCGCGGAGGAAGCCGTGATGCTGAGCTATCGCGGGGAAGTGGCGGAGGGATCGCAAACGAATATCTTCCTGGTCGAGGGAAGAACCGTGAAGACGCCGACGGTCGAAGTCGGCATTCTGGCCGGGATTACGCGGGAGCTGGTGCTGAGCCTGGCGCGAGAGCTGGGGTTTCAGACGGAGGAAAGCGTGTTCCCGCCGAAAGAGCTCTACCGGGCGGACGAGGCCTTCATCACTAGCAGCACGAGGGAAGTGGTCCCGGTCGTTCGGGTCGACGAGGAAACGATCGGAACCGGGCGGCCCGGCGAGGTGACGCTGGCGCTTCTGGAAGCCTACCGTAAGCGCGTCGCTTCCTACTGAAGAAGCCGAATAAAACCGAGAAACTAGATCCGCCGCTCTACGTTTGGAAAGCTCAGCCAGACGGGCACGCCACAGAACCGATCTCCCTCCGTGCATCGGGGCGAGACCACGCCGTTGCGAACGACACAGGGTGGACCCATGTAGCTCGCGATGAGTGGGTGCACGCGGCGCACCTGATCGAGCTCGTCCATGGATGCCTCGTAGATTTCCTCTTGCGCGTTGAAGCACGTGCGCATCGTCCACTTGTGGATCAGATAGATCAGGGAGCCGGACTCCACGAAGCGGAGGGCTTTGGCGTTGGGAAGCACGTAGAGGGCCCATTCGAGCGGTACACCCAACTGCAAGAGACGGGTCTTCGCGTCCCATGCCTGCTCCATGGCTTCGTGGTAGACCGAGTCGGCTTCCGGGTTGCGGCGGATGAGCATCGGGACGATGTAGTCGGACGTGCGCGTATCGGTTTGTGTCATCAATGGGCGCGAGCCGGGAACCATGCGGTGTCGTTGATCCTGTGAATCGGCGGTATGGCTGATCTTCTTCATGAAGGCATAGTTCGCATGGAACAAGGCCCGCATCGTGGGGGAATGCACGGCCACGTTGAGCGTGTCGGTCCGCAGAGAATTCATGTGTGGATCGAGGAGCCGTCGCAGAGCCTCCTCGGTGGTCAAATCGGCCCTCGATAGGCCGAGCACCGCACGCAGCGCCTCGGCTACCAACTCCTCCGCATCTTTGGAGAAATCGATCAACTTCGCGGTCTTTCCCTCTAGTCTTCGATCGAAGTCCTCGCAGAACGACTCGGCGTCTTGCCGCACGCGTGGAAACGCGAACTCGGGCAGAGCCTCACGTTCGAGGGGAGGCTCGCCAATCATGTCGAAGAACATCGGGTCGATGTCTCTTACTGCGCGCACCATCTCGTCGATCACGACTCCCGCCTCGTGAGGGACGTCGTTTGCCTGATGCATCCGACGGAGTCGATGCAGCGTGATGCCGGAGATTGTGTGGATCATCGAAGTGTGCGCGGCGATCGGAATCACGTAGCGGGCGGTCTCGATAGCTTTCTTTTCGGCCTCTCGCTCTATTCTTTTCCGGCGTTTCTCGCCGCCATGCATCTCATCGAAATGACGAAGCTCGGCCATAATCGACCAGGTGTCGCGCTTCAAGATATCGGTGAGCCGTCGATAGTGATCCCAGGCGCGGACGATGGCGCCGTCGTAGACCGCTCGCGCCTCTCCCTCCAACGGCGGAACGAAGGCCTGCACCTTGTCGAGACGGACGAATCGCTGGCTGGATTGCTCCGAGTTGTAAAAGGGATGGCTGTGCAGATAGCTCCAGACGAACTGTCGGGAGATGTTCTCCATTCCGAAAACAAAGTGCGCGTGCTGATAAACGGTGTGGTGTCCCCCACCATACGTGGCTCGGCTTATGGATTCTCGTTGCCGGTCGGTGATCTCCGAAGCCTCGACCACGCGCGGCATGTAGCAGGTGCGGGCCGCGGCCATCGAAAGGTCGAAGGGATCCGCGAAGAAGGAAAGGAGCCGGATGCGGGGCTGTTGTGCGACGAGGCGTTGCCCGGCTTCGGTCACCATGGTCGGTCTGGCGCGGGTGCGCCCGACTCCGAGCGGCAACTTGCGCCGAGGGCGCTAGGATCCCACTCCATAGAGTTCCTTCGAGGAGCGTATCCTACCATATCCATGAGCCCGCCCGGCGACCGCCGGTTTCACACCGCTCAGGTTCCGCCCCAGCCGATGGTGACCTTGTCGCCCTCCACGATCACCGGAACATTGCGCCGCCCATTGGAAAAAGACAGCATCCGATGCATCGCCCCGGGCTGCGCCTTGACGTCGAAGTATTCGACGGGGACGCTCCTCTTGGCGAAGTCCTCACGGGCCGCCGAGGTGTAGGGTCAGCCGGCCTTGCCAAAGATCAGAACGGGTGCTTTCAAGGTTGCCTGCACATCGCTGGTCAATCCATCGTCTGTCCACCACAGAGATTATAGGTCTGGCCGGTGACGGCGGAGGCATCGTCGGACGCCAGGTAGAGGACGAGCTTGGCAACCTCTTCCGGCTCGATGAAGCGTTTCAGGGGAACCGCCGCGATCGCATCCTCGCGAAAGGTCTCGGCCGATATTCCCATTGCCTCCGAGGACTCCCGAATACCTCGCTCCGCCATTTCCGTAGAGACCCACCCGGGACAGATGGCATTGACGGTAATCTGCCGGGGAGCGAGCTCGAGGGCCAGTGCTCGGGTGAGCCCGATCAGGCCGTGTTTGGACGTGCAATACGCCGCGTAGCCAGGAACCCCGAATCGACCCAGGACCGATGACATGTTGACGATACGTCCCCAGCCGGAGCTCATGAGCCCGAGCGCGGCCTTCGTCACGAGATACGTTCCGGTGAGGTTCGTCGTCAAGATCTCGTGCCAGCGATCGTCGGAAGGCTCGCCAAGCGGAGTGCGTCCAGAAACACCGGCATTGTTCACCAGGATGTGAAGCTTTCCCCATGTCCTGGCGAGCTCGGCCAGAGCCGCATCGACTTCGGATTTCACACGGATGTCGCACCGGAGCGCAATGGCCCGTCTTTCCCGACGGTTGAGCTCATCGGCCACCTTTTCCATCGGTTCGAGAGTGCGAGCCAGCATGGCGATTTGGGCTCCTTCGTCGGCGAACGCTTCCGCGATCGCCCGGCCGATGCCGCGGCTGGCCCCGGTGACGAGGGCGACTTTGCTTAAGAATCTCTTGGGCATCTTGGTTTAGTTGCTCGCGTCGCTCGTGCCCCTATCTTCTCGGGCACATGAAACGGCGAATATAGTCCCGCAGGGCGTCGCGGGTGCTGGTGAACGCCAGATCGTCCCACGGGATCTTTCCCGGCTCGTAGCCCCGGACTTCCAGACATTCGTCGGCCGCCTGCGGCTCTCCGCCAATCACTCGGGCGGCATAGACCAACACCACGACCGGAGTATGCTCGTACGAGTAGGCATTGATCAGCTCGGCGAGCTCGACCTCCACGTTTACCTCCTCACGTGTTTCTCTCAGTGCCGCCGCCTCGATGGTCTCACCGCGATCGACGAAACCGCCGGGGAAAACCCACTTCCCATAGGCGGGCTCGATGGCGCGGCGGGCAAGAATGATCTTCCCGTCGACCGCGAAGATCGTTCCCGCGGCTACTTTGGGGTCGAGGAAGAACACGAACTCGCACTCTTCGCATACCAAACGCTCGGGATCACCGGCTTTCAACAACTTCCGCGCGAGGCGTCCACTACAGCGGGGACAGAATCGATAATCCGAGGAGGTCACCCAGCTCACCGATGGAAAGCTTAGTGGCGACTCTATCATTCGGTCGCGCTCGCGGAATGGGAGCCCCGCTACCTCTTTGATCTCGAGTCGGCTTCCAATAGCTCTCGCGCGTTGCTCAGGCTCTCGGTGACGAAAGCCTCGAGCCTTTGTCGAACGTAGAGACGATGGGCCAAAGAGTTGACGAGCCCCTTCGGCATACGATACGCGAGAAGCTCGCGGACGCGAGTGGTATTTCCCACCCCATCGAGCGGAGCAAAGTGTAGTTCGTGACTCCACTCGAGGAACTGCCCCTTGGCCTGAACGTTGACCAAACGCTCCGGTGGCTGGTACTCCGAGAGCAAGGCCTCCCAACGTAGATCGACGGGCCAGCCGCGGAGCCGATAGGCGAACACCGAGCCGGGCCGAAAATCGTTGGGGAGCCGCTCCAACTCCACACCGGCGACGCCATCGGTCACGCGTCGAAAATTGTCTGGTGTCTCATAGAACTCGAACACTTCTCGGATCGGCCGCGCGATCACGGTGCTCCGCTCGATGAGGACAACCCGCTGTTTCCTCATTGTGCATCCATCCTACGTCGACGGGGAGGATGAGTCCAGCGGTCCCGTGAGGAGCTTGGCCAAGCCGGCCGAAGCGCTCTTCAAACGGTCCAGCGCGGCGCGTCGTGCCGAATCGGCCATTGGCTGATCCAACTCGATGGCCAAGAGCGCCCGCGAATGGACGCGGTGAACGAGGAGCGTGGGAGAGTACGGCTCGTTTCCTTCTCCAACTAACGCCTCGAGCAACGGATCTCCCCCGGCTCGCCCGGTGAGCGCGGAGAGAGGGTGGGGGAGCGGAAACTCGACGTTCCCGAACGCTGCGAACGGAGTCCCTGCCTCGTCCACCAGAAAGGCCGAACGTGCACCCAGATCCGAGACCAGCTCGGAAAGGAGTTGGCGGATGGGGGCAATCGCTCCCGGACGCGTGAGGATCTCGTCGGATAACGACAATGGCGGCGACCTCTTGATATGTTATGTCAGGTCTAGGAGGTCGAGAGTGTCGGAAGAAAGACTACCCATGCGATCGGTCACGCTCGCCGACACGGTCCTGGTCGGGTTCTATATCGGTGCCGAGCTCGCCGCTAACGTGACCGAGGCCAAGCCGATCGACGTGCTGGGGCTGACCGTGGACGGCGGCACGCTCATCTATGCACTCACTTTCACTCTCATCGACCTGATTAACGAGAGGCAGGGGAAGAGGGGAGCGCAGAAAGTCATCGCGGCGGCCGTGGCGGCGAATCTTCTCCTGGCCGCCTATGTGCAGCTCACCATCTGGCTACCCTATCCGTCCTTCTTCGAGAACCAGGCGAGCTACGAGCAGATTCTGGGAATTACGCCACGCATCGTCGCGGCGAGCCTTATCGCCTTTTTTCTCGCCTCGCTCCTCGATACGGAGGTCTACGCATGGTTGCGGACCCGTATCCACGGCTATCGATGGCTATCGGTCCTGGGTAGCAACGCGGTCGCTACGCTTCTGGACAGCGTCCTCTTCATCAGCCTGGCGTTCTATGGCCGTTTTCCTCTCCTGCCGCTCATCGTCGGCAACTACACGATAAAGATGATGGTGACCGCCCTGAGTTTGCCCTTGATTTACGCTCGGCCGCGCTCGTGGTAGGATCGCTTGGACGCCTCGGAAATATGAAAGGCGGCCGAGGAGATTGAAATGCTTTTACCCCTGCTTTTTGGCCCGCTGGGTGTTCCCGAGCTGCTCATTATTTTCTTCATCATCTTCTTGATTTTTGGAGCGAACAAGTTACCGCAGTTGGGCGCGGGCTTGGGCGAAGGGATCAAGAACTTCAAACGCTCCCTCAAGGGAGGCGGTGACGAGCTGCCGCCGGAGAATTCCCCGAAGGGCTCCAATAAGGACAAAGACGCGTCTGGCTAGGTCGATTCCAGCGACCACCTCTATTGACGCCGGCCTCTGACCAGCTTAATTCCCGCGATCACCTGTATCGATACCTGCTCTACCGGGCGACGTCGGTAATGATCAGCGTATTGGTTCGATCGTCGAAAGCGATCTCTCCGCGTGGCGAGAGCGTTTTTTCGAGAAGCGGCGCCAGATCGCGCGCGCGGGCATAGGAGAGCCGCCGATAAGTCGTCTGGAGCGGGCCGGCTAGACTCTTTTCTTCTTCATAACGCCGTCGTTCCTGTTGTTCGCGTGCAAGTTGATCCACGCTGGCCACCCGGACCAGGTTGTCTCCCAACCGCTCCTCCCCCAGACGGCAACTTCTCAACGTCAACTCCATGACCTGCTGCCAGGTGACCGATTGGAGGCTGAGCGTGAATCGGCATCGTACGTCGGAGTCCGCGACCAGATTGAAGTCCCCTAGTCTTGCCAGCAAGCGGAGTATGTCGAGTACATCGGCGTCCTTGACGTCGAGGTTGATGAGCGCTTCGGCGTCGTCGTTGCTGGGTCCCGGTGATTGGGAAAGTAAGAGGCCGAGAGCGACGACGAGCACCGTCACAAGCGCACCTCCTGACCGTCGTCGGCGAGCTCGAAACCAACCACCTCCGCGCGGCGCCGAAGGACGTCATCGCCCACGTGGAGCAAGAGCGTCCGCCGGGCACCGATCTCGTCGCGGTGCGCCTCGAGCTCCCGGTAGGACATGTGATACTCCATTTTCTCCTCGAAGCTCGAGCACTCGCAAATGAAGAGGTCGGCGCCCTGGCTCTGACGGCCGAGCTCCTCCGTCCATTCGGTGTCGCCCGAGTATACGACGGTGCGATCGTGGAATCGCAGACGGTACCCGAGGGCGATGCCGCGCGGAAAGTGAGCCACCTGGAAGGCCGTCGCTCGTAGCAACCCCCATTGCAGCGTTTCCCCAGGCTCGATCTCGTGGTAGGCCAGCTCGTATCCAGGCGGCCTCTCGGTCAGACCCGGGAATAGAAGGTAGGTCAGTTGCTCGACGATCGGACGCGTGCCCGGCGGTCCGATCACGGTGAGCGGTCGCCGGCGACTCTCCCGTTGGAACTCGAGCAGGAGGAAGGGCAGTCCCGAGAAATGATCGCCGTGATGATGACTGATGAAGACGAAGTCTATTCCGGCTGCCGATCGCCCGAGCTGTTTGAGCATCCGTAGGGCGGAGTGGCCGCAGTCGAGCAGCACGCCTGTGTCCTCGGCCTCGACAAGGATGGATATTGGGTTTCGTCCACCGCTGCCAAAAGCATTACCGGTTCCGAGAAAGAGAACGTTCAAGTCGCCGTTTTCGTCGGAATCTTGGTTCAAGATGACGGATCTCGGGAGAAGAGCAGAATGGCGTCCGCCGACGGCCGCTCGCCGGTAGGATCGGAAGGAAAGTTGACCACGCGATCGCGGACCACCATGGTGGTCGATCCACCACCGTCGAGATTCACCGCCGATACGGCGCCCAGCTGGACGAAGAGGTCGGTCAGCTCGGGTAACGACATGCCGACGCTCTTGAGAGGCTGGCGGCCGTCGACGGTGACGAAGAGAAGCGTGCCATCCCCTCGAACCCCCACCCCCGTGCGGGGATGACGGGATAGAGAAAACACGCGGGAGATCGACTCGGCTGCCCGATCTTCCATGCGGCGGCCCTCGTGGAGAAGAAGGGGGCCTCCGCCGATGATGGAGCGGGCCTGGTTCCACCGCAGGTTCGGGTCTGGCTCGTTCGCCTCGGCGGGAACGAGCGACAGGGTAGGCGTCACACCCGCACCCACCTGCAAACGCGAACGGAACTCGTTCGCCCGCGGCAAAGAAAACGAGATCACGAGTCCCGTTGGCGGTATGACCGCACTGCCTTGCCCTTCTTTTATTTCCAGAATGCGGTTGTCGACGACGATGACCTCGATGCCACCCGGCGGAGTGAGCGTCGTTCGGTGAAACTCCGGAGTGTAAAGGATGATCTCTCCGGTCGCTCGGCGACGATTGAGGCCATGGAGCGTTGCCCGCGTGCCGTCCTCGAAAACGAGCTCTCCACGGAAACGGAGACGCCCGAAGAGAAATTGGGTCTTGGCCTCGCTCTCGACGATTCCCAGGGCCGCCCGCCCCCGATCCGGCTCCGAGACCAGCGCACCGTTCACCTGGAGGACGCCGAGCGCGTCGCCTTGCAGGATTCCAGTGCGCAGAAAGTAGCCCCCGTTGATCGCGGCCATCGCGCCCCGGCGACGAGCCAGACCACTCGTTGTCTCGAGACCGATAGCGGCGTCATAAGCATGGGCCACCTCGACGCGCACGGCTTCCGGGGATGCCTCTAGCACGTGAATCTCCCAGGGACCTTCGGCATGGGTCACGTCCTGATCGTATTCTTCGATGCTGAGCCCGGAGGGAAACCCGGCCGCTTCCAGCGTGACCTTTGCCGCCTCGGCTTCCTCTTGCGTCGGTAGGGCGTCGACACTAATTCGGTAGCGGCTACCGCGGTAGTGGGGTCCTGCTGAAAAGCCTGCGCCATCGAGACGCGCGAGCATCGCATCGGCAAGCGCCTGGGAGTCGAAGGAACCAACCACGACGCGATAGCGAACGACCGTCGAAGTGCTACCGCGCAAGACTCGGATATGCCGAAGCCCGTCTACGACGACTTCCTCGGTTCGTCCCTCGCGATCCTGAGCGCCTAGGGCCCGCGGCGCTCGCGAGCTCCAAAGGGAGATGGTCGCAAGAACAAGGCACGAAACCGCGATGAGCGAGCGGCGACGGTGGCGAGCTATCACCGGCCGCCGCAGTCCGGGCACCGGAACTCGGTCGCGGTGCTGTCCGTGGTGATGATGCGGGAGCACGCGCGGCACTCCCTGCGATCGCGACCGAGAAAACGACCGGCTTTTCGGTCCACGAGCTCGGTCAGGTAACGCTTCAGCGCTTCCAGATCCCCCCCCGCGAACCAACGGGAATCCTCGACGGGATCCTCAGCGGGTTGATCTCGCTCGAGAGTCGCTACCTCGATGGTTCGACCCTCGCCGTCGTCGGTCTCCCAGGAGCTCTCGATCCGGATCTCGATGGCCATGACGCGAGTTACCCGCGACCCCTAGGAAGGCTGAGCCTACGATAGCCCAAGGGTCAGAAACGAAAAACGCTGCTTGGGTGCGGAATTATACCACCGGAAGCTGCAGGGGCGAGGCCAGAGCCTCGTTGAGGCTTCCGGTCCGGTAACCTTGAAGGTCGACCGTCACGAAGGTGAAACCGAGCGCTTTCATGGCGCTCACCAGGCGAGGCATCATTTCCGGAGTGAGGGCGCGGGACATCTCCTCGGTCGCGAACTCGAGGCGGACGAGCTGGCCGTGATGACGAACGCGAAAATGCCGAAACCCCAGACTCCGAAGCTCCGTCTCTCCCGCTTCGACCGCACGAAGCTTCTCGAGAGTGATAGGACTCTGGTAGGGGATGCGGGAGGCGAGGCACGCCGACGCCGGCTCTTCGGCCGTTGGCAAGGATACGAGCTTCGAGAGATAGCGGATCTCTCGCTTCGTAAGGTCCACTTCATCCAACGGGCTTCTCACGCCGAGGGCTCTCGCCGCTTGCCGTCCCGGGCGGTAATCGTCCCGGTCATCGGCGTTCGAGCCATCGACCACGTGCCGGAAGCCTCGCTCGTTGGCGAGAGCTATCAAGGATGTGAAGAGCTCGTTCTTGCAATGAAAGCATCGATCTCGGTTGTTCGCTCGATAGGCCTCGCTATCCATCTCGTGCGTCTGAATAAACAGGTGGGGGATGCCGAACGTCGACGAGATCTCCTTCGCCATCCGACGCTGATGGTCGGGATAGCTCGGGCTCTCGCCGGTGACCGCGAGGGTCGAATCGCCGAGCGCGTGGTGTGCGGCGTACGCCAGGTACGCGCTATCGACGCCACCGCTGAAGGCTACCATCACCGAGCCCATGTCCTGCAGGACCGACACGAGCTCCTCCCGTTTCCGAACCGCGCTCTCGGCTAACGCCGGCATGGAAGCTGCAGCCGGGCTCTGGTTCTTGTCTTCCTTCAAATCTCTCCCCAATCTCCGCCTTCGAGCGGCGCCAACTCGAGCTCGATGGGAGCCACGCTCAAGACCTTCAGGTCGACGCCGCACTCGGGGCAACTGATCACTTCGCCTTCGTCCACGTCCAAATCGTCGATCTCGAGCTCGGACTCGCACTCTGGACACACAGGATGCATGGCGTCTCCCAACGGTCGCACTGAAAGAGTTGCTCGTTGCGCCAACTCACTTGGATTCACGTGGCTCCCTGGATGGAGCCTGCATCGAGCAGAAATCGTGTCGCTTCGTCCGGAACGGAGTATAGCTATCCAGGAATAGCAAGGCAAGCTTGCGATGATGCACGATACTATCTAGAATCAACTCCTTAGATTGGGTATGCAGAAGGGGAGGCGCAGTGAGCGAGCTTGATAAGACAGGACGCGAGGTGCTGGAGACGGTCCTCGAAATGGCTTCCGCCTTCGATCGCAAAGACCTCGATGCCTTGATCGGGGCTCACTACAAGGGGCCGGAATCGAGCATGATCCCCGCCGGCGTGACGTCGCGGTCCAGCGGGTGGGAGGCGGTTCGCGAGCGACTGGAAACCCTGTTGGGAGAGTTTCAACAGTCCAAGACGACCATCGAGAACGCCGAGGTGTCCCTATTTGAAGACGTGGCCATCATCGACTACGAGTCGAGGATCCAGAGCCGGGTCCACGACATCGAGTTCGCCTGGGAAGGTTGGGTCACCGACGTGTTCTTACGTCGAGAAGGGCGCTGGTTGCGCGTCCATCATCACGCCTCCGATCGACGGCAGCCGTAGGCAAACTGAAGGTTGTCGGGGCACGCGGTCGACTCGAGCCTCGGCGCGAGCCTATGGATTCAAGAGCAGCCGCCCCTCCAGAGCACGTTCCAACTGGGACCGTTCGAAAAGCAAAGGGTGATGGCGATCGGCCTGCCAATCCTCGTTCTGGTCGAAATAGTGGGAGCTCAGAGGATGGCCGGACGCTCCCGTCGGAACGACCGAGGTCGTCGCGCTCCAGTTACCGACCTCCATCACCATGCGTAACGACGTGCCGGCGCGCACGCGAAACGACTCGCCGAGCGAGACCATGGCGTTGGCGACCGTGTACGTCGAGCCGCCAAACGGGACCGGCCCGCGATTGAACAACCAACCGAGCATCCTCTCCCGTCCCAGCGTATGCTCGAAGGAGACCGCGTGCAGGGCTGCCCAGTCCCAATCGGACATGCCGGAGCCTTGGAGGGACGCGAGGAGCGCCGTTGCTTCTTCCAGGCTACGAAGGAAGATCGCCGAGCGGTCTTCGGTCGCGGGAGTCGACCCATCGTCCCATAAGTCGGAGCCGGGATCGTCGACGATCGCATACACCCCCCCGGGGAACCCCATCTCGATGAAATCAAGGAGATCGGCGTACAATATTTCTCCCACATTGTCTCGGAAGGTGTTCTCGACCAGCCGGCTGTAGAAGGCCTGATAGAGGGCGGGCGCTGCGCCTCGTTGCATTTTCCCGTCCCAGGATCGCAGCAGGGTCTGCGCCTCACTCATCGGGCCGGGCTCGGCGTTCAGCGCGACCAAGTGCCGCAGGATCGCCTCGGTCGAAGGGTCGTAGCGATCCGCCTGGATGGCTTGGAAGTCGGCGGCGGTGACTTGAGCGCGCGAGCGCAGCAAGGTGGCAATCCGATCGGCGCGGAACGAGGACAGCTGATCCAAGCCGAGCGGGTATTGGGGATCGTCGTGGATGAATCGGTGATTGGCTGAAACGAGGAATCCCTCCTCGGGATTGAGCAGATACGGCTTGAGCTCGTGTGGGACGTACCCTCCCCATTCGAACTCGCCCGAAGCTCCGTCGACGGGCACCGACCCGTCGAACCCGGTTCGGAGGGGAAACTGACCCGCCGCGAAAGCGCCGATGTTTCCATCGACGTCCGCAAAAACGAACGCCAAAGCGGGGCTGCTCAGCGTTCGCAAAGCCTCCGCGAGGTCGAGCCAGCCTTCGGCCCTGTTCACTTTCAAGAACGCTAGAGCGGCATCACCGCTCCAGAGGGCGTCCCAGCGCAAAGCGAGCACTCGGCCGCTCTGGGGCTCGCCGCTTACCACGACGCCGTGACGGGTTCGCTTGATCTCGAGCGTGACGGCGCTACCTCCGGCGACCTCGATGGTCTCCGAGCTGGTCTCGAAGCTCTGCCAACCGTCCTCGACCGCGTACTCCCCGGAGTCCGATGGGTTCAAGGTTTCGACGTACTGATCCTGTACGTCGGCATAGAGAGCCGTCACGCCCCAGGCAACGCGATCGTTGTGGCCGATCACGATCAGCGGCAGGCCGGGAAGGCTGGCGCCGGACACGTTGAGCCCGCCTCCGGAGAGATGCATCTCGTACCAGGTCGAGGGTATGTGGATCGCGAGATGTGGATCGGATGCGACGAGTGGCCGGCCGGTGAGCGATCGCGCGCCCGAGACGGCCCAAGCATTGCTGGCTCCACGTCCGCCGGTCGGCGGCACGCGTGGCAGCAAGGCGCTTGCGGCAGCGGCAAGCGCGGAGACTTCTTCCCTGACCCCAACCCCCCGCAGAATCGGTGCCGGCAAGCCGGCCTGGTCCTCGGGTGG
>JBOGJF010000430.1:0-3985 GCA_050747785.1 Vicinamibacteria bacterium | reverse complement strand
GCGTGTGGCAGCTCGCGCACGAAGTCAGCTCGCGGCCGTGGGTCGCGTCGAAAGACGGAAGATCTCCGTGGCACGACGCGCAAAGTTGGCCCTGCTCGTCGACCGACAATCGCACGATGCTCGGATGGCGATCGGCATCGTTGGGGCGCTGCACGTGGGCGCGTCCCGGGCCATGACAGCTCTGACAACCGTCATCGACGACTTCGGGCGCATTCCCGCCACCGTGAGGGACTTCGACGAGAGCCTTTTGCACATCTTCGTGGCATCGAATGCACATCTGGTTGCCGACATAGGGGTCGTCGTTCTGAGAGAGCCCACGCACGGATGTCGCGCCTTCGAGCGTGGCAACGATCCAAATCAAGCAAACCAGCAACGAGATCCTCATGAGTGTCTCCAGCGCGCGAGCTTCCACGGGCCGCGACGTTTCCGGAAGCCGAGTGAGACCGCTTGGCGGCATCGGACCCCTACCAGACGTAGCCGATCGACGCCTCCACGATATTGGCGTCGTAGTTGTTGAAGCCGTAGGTCTTTTCCTCATAGTCGATGTACCGGTATCCCACGTTGACGAGATAGCCGTTCGCGAGAGTGGCTTCCGCGTAGACGCGCAGATCGTTCCGCTTCAACGGAAAACTGCCGTCGTTGTCGTAGAATCGGAGATCGCCGCCCGCGCGCCAGACCGGGTCGAATGCCCAGAAGAATCGACCGTCGACGAAATTGGCGTCGGACACGAACGAGATCGGAAAGAGGAACGGTTCGTCGATCGCGAGCGTCTGCTCGACGGAGTTCGTGGCGCGGACGAAGCTGTACCCGGCGGACGCGTCCATACCGCCGCGTCGATAGCCCACGCGGGCGTTGACGTTGTCCCGGTCCGCGTTCCAATTGGGGTCGCTCGAGAGCTGACCCTCCGGGCGGTCGTCGTTCTCGAGGCGCCGTCCGATATACATCGCCGCCAAGTAAGCTCCGTTATCGAAGTGGTAGTTGGCCTGCAGCCGAGCCCGGAAGCGCGACGAGGGCGAGGCGAGCGTGAACGGGTCGTCGTAGCTTCCCGTCTCTGCCTCCGCGTTTACGTTGAATGTAGGGCGGGGCGTCCAGCTGAGGACAGCGAACAATCCAGTGTGGCTCGTCTCCTGCGTTCGGATCTCGAGAGGTTCGTCCTCGCTTTGATCCCAATCGACGGTGCGCGACTCGTATCGCAGTCCTCCGGTTATCGTTACATGCTCGGCGGCGGCGAACTGGATCCCGCCTTCGACACCCGTCGTGGAGATGTCCCAGCGGTTGAGCCCGACCGCCTCGCCGAACGTGAAATCGCCTTCCTGATCGAGCGCGTTACTCCATAGACTACCAACGACCGAGACCCGCTCGTTGACGAGATAGGAGACGTCACCGTCGAACCAGCGAGTATCCCGTTGGAGCCCTCCGGACCCCACGACGTCCGTTTCGAACGGAAGACCCTCGTCATCGATGCCCGACGAATTTTCCGACGCGGAAGCGTCCAGATCGAGATTCTCGAAACTGGTCGCGACCTGAACAATCCACCGGGGGTCGGGCGTCAGCGTCGCTCGGACCGTGGTCTGGGTGCTCGATAGCTCGTACGGCTGGCTGAGGACGAAGAAGAAGACCTCGGTGTCGTTATCGAGGTTGGTGGCGTAGCTCGAGCCGGGTAGAAACACCTCGGCCGCGTTCTCGAAATCGCGTACCCGCTCTTCTATCGCAAGCGCTAACTTGTCCCAGCGGTATTGAAACGCGACGCCGAGCTCGTTGTTGGTCTCGTCGATGGGGCGTTCGAGCTGGAAGACCTCGCCCTCGATGCGGAGCGGCGTGGTGCTCTCGCCTCGTCGAGTGAAGCGGTTGAAATCGAAGTCGAGGCTCGCTCGCGGCGTGAGCGTCAGATCGAACGCGGCGTGGTCGCGGATCCGGTCGACATCGAAGCTAGTGAAATCGCCCTCCGCATCCAAGCTCGGATCCAAGAAACCAGGTGGAAAGATGATGTCATCGTAGAAGTACGTCGATTTGACGCGTTCGTACGCGAAGCTGTATTTGCCAAACTTTCGGATGTCGAACCGCAGGGTCTCGAACGGGTCTCCGCCGTAGTTGTCGAGATCGAAGCTGATGGTATCGACGACGTTTCGGAGCGAGCCAGTGGCGACGTAGTCGAAGCGGGCCTCGAACAATCGCGGCCCGTCCTCGAGATTGTAGTGCTGGCGGTATTTTCCTTCTTCACCGGTGACGTCGACCCCGCGGTAGCCGACGCGGAGCCGTCCGCTCAGGTCGTCGCCGCTTTCTCGTTGAGCGAGCGCCGGGGCGGCGAGAACGAGAGTGGACGTGAGCGCCACAGCGAATCGAGAGCTCTCGAACGTCATCATTTCAGAAACGCCGGATGGAGGTTGGAGCCGTGGATCGTGGTGTGACAGTTCGTGCACATGGTTTGCGACGTGAATCGCTCATGGAAGCCAGGTGCAGTGATGTGACAGCTATAGCATTGGTCGGCGACGCTCTGAAACTCGAGCATATGGCGATTGGGAGACCCGTGCGGGGCGTGGCACGACGTGCACCCCTCGGCTATCGAAGCACCGTGCTCGAAGACGAAGGGGCCCAGCTTATCGACGTGGCACTGGGTGCACTGCTGGTTCTTGAACCCACCGAGTCGCACCCGCGTCGGAGGCTCGTGCGGATCGTGACACGAGGAGCACTCCAGCGCGCCCTCCTCGAGGCGGTGGCGCTCATTGAACGCGAACTCGGTCGCGACGCTCGCGTGGCACTCGGTGCAAGCGTAGGACGGGCCAGTGGTATAGCCCTCAGGCCAGAGCGCATCGATGTCGTCGCCGGCGTGGACGCTGTGGCAGCTCCGACACGAAAGGCCCGCGCGTGCATGGGAGCTCGAGAAAAAACGTGGATGCGATTGCGCGTGGCAGCTCAGGCACCGCTCGGTGCCGGCGCGCCCGTCCCAGGTCTCGACCGAGAGGTTTCCGAGCGTATGGCAGCTCGCGCACGTTTCCGCAGAATGGGGTGTACCACGCGAGCGCCATCCGTCCCCGCCGATGGCGACGACGTTCGTCCGCTCGGCATGAGCGTCGACACTCTCGTGACAGCTCACGCAACGCGCATCTCCGGCGGCGCCTAACACGCCGGACTCGTAGTCGTGGATGGCGTGGCAGCTCGAGCAGGCCTGTCCCGCTTGGAAGTGCTCGAGGTCGTGACCGGTGTCGTCGTGGCACTCGAGGCACGTGTTGCGCCGGTCCTCGATGCTGATACGCTCGATGCTGGGAGTCGAGCTCGGATCGCGAGGATCGCGCACGTGGGCACGTCCCGGCCCATGACACGTCTGGCAGCCGTGATCCGAGATCTCCTCGAAACCATCGTGCGGCGAGCCGGCGAACGAATCCTCGTAGCTCGCGTGACAGCGCACGCACATCTCGTTCCCCACGTACGGGTCGACATCCTGCGACAGCAAGAAGCCAACGGCCCCCGTTTGTGCGAACGCCGTCGCACCGAGAAAGACCGTCAACACGCCTACAATCGACGGGACCTTCATGGGGCAGTCGAGGTGTCTGGCTTCGCGCCCGGCGCACGATTGAGCGACAGTACCGAGCTCAGAAAAATCATGATGCCGAGCGCCATCAGCGAGCATCCGACAGCAACGAACAGCATGAACCCGAGGGGGTGATTAAGACCGAAGAGTGACACGAGCTCGACCGCGAGGCCGGCGAGGATGAGCCGCATCGACCAAGAGAAACGGCGTCGCGCTTTCCCTACATCGGTCATGGGGTCGACTCCAAGACGTCTTCGATCGAATCCTTCCACTTTGCCGCCTGGTGCACGTTGGCGACGTCGTGAGCGTTGCCGTGGCATTCCATGCACGTTCTCTCGTTCGAGCGCAGGGAGTCCATATCGTATTCGTGGAGCTCCTCGAACCGTCTTCCTCCCGTGTGACAGTAGAGGCACTCTCGGTTGTTGTAGGGGCTGTAGAGCTCGATCTGTTCGGGGG
>JBOGJF010000429.1:0-6635 GCA_050747785.1 Vicinamibacteria bacterium | reverse complement strand
GGACCCCAGGGACCCGATGTGCTCGTGATCGTCGTCGACACGTTGCGCGCCGACCGGGTAGGCGCCTACGGGGCCGCGCGCGATACGACTCCGGAGCTCGACGCCTTCGCTCGGGAGGGCATCCTCTTCGAGGAGACCTGTGCCCAGGCGCCGCGCACGTGGCAGTCCTTCGTCAGCATTCTCACGGGCCTCTACCCGCCGCACCATGGCGTGCGTTTCATCCATGACGAGCCGCTCGCAGCCGACATCCCGCATCTCGGAAGCATCCTCGGCGACGCCGGATATGACACGGCGTCCTTCGATCCGATCCCATTCGTGCGCGGGATGACTGGCGGCCGGGGCTTCGGTCTCTACCTCGACGCGGAGGTCGCCGGACGCTGGGTGCAGGACATCGAGCTCGCCGGCGCGGTGGAAAAATGGCTGGGACAGGAACGGGACCACCCCGCGTTCGCCTTCGTGCGTTTGCACGGCCCGCACTGGCCTTACAAGAGCGATCCAGGGATTCTCGCGTCGTTCGGGGAGGAAGAGTACGCGCAGGAAAGTCACCGGTTCGTCAAGGGCGACTACGGCATCGACTTGGTCGAGGCCGGCCACGGCTTCACATTGACCGACGCCGAGGCGTATCGGGAGCGAATCTTCGACACGAACTATACCGAGCGCGAGTTCGAGCACATGTCACTCCACTACGACGCCTCGGTGCGCACGACCGATGCCGTCGTGGGACACATGCTCGACTGGCTCCGGGAAAGCGGCCGCCTGGAATCGACGCTGGTCGTGGTCACGTCCGATCACGGGGAGAGTCTGGGCGAGCGGGGCTACCTTCAGCACGGCCCGCGAGTCGACTATACCGTGATGCGCGTCCCTCTCATCGTTCGCTTCCCAGCCGACGCGGCCCACGGCCGACGCGGTCTGCGGGTCGGCCAGCTCGTGCGCTCCGTCGACATCGCGCCGACCGTCGTCGAGACGCTCGGCCTCGAGCCACCGGCCCGCCTCGACGGCGTCAGCCTGTTGAGCGTCGTCGACGACGGCACCGAGCTCGGACTGACTTGCTACGGCGAGACCGATCGCGAGTTCATGGGTGTCGATCCCGAGCTCGCGCTCCCGGGAATCGCCGGCAAACAGCGCATGCTGCGCTCTCAACGCTTCAAGGTCATCTACCGCCACGACGGCAAAAGCCCCATCTTCCGGCTCTACGATCTGGCCGAAGACCCGCACGAGGAGCGGGACGTCGGGACCGAGCACCCGGAGGAGCTCGCGAAACTGAAGGCAGAGCTGGGATCGCTCATGGCCGGCGACAATAGCCCCGATGAGGGCGAGACGCCGCTCACACCCGAGCAGATCGAGCAGTTCCGCGCGCTCGGCTACGTGCAGTAGTTCTCTTTCGCCGACGCATATAATCGGGGCCATGTCGGATCCCCATCAACCGCTTCGCGATGACGTGAGGCTCCTAGGTAACCTCCTGGGCGACGTATTGAAATCGCAGGAGGGCGAGACTCTCTTCGAGACCGTCGAGCAGGTGCGCGCCCGGGCCAAGGCGTTGCGGGCTTCCCCGGAGGCCGACCTCTCGGAGCTCCTTGATGTTCTCGCCAAGCTCCCCCTCAAGGACGCGGTGCCGGTGGCGCGGGCGTTTGCGCAGTTTCTGACCCTGGCCAACATCGCCGAGCAGCACCATCGCACCCGCCGACGGCGTCAGTACCAGCGCGATCTCGAGGCCGAACCCCAGGCCGGCTCCTGCCGTGCTGTCTTCTCGCGCCTCATTGCGTCCGGCGTCTCGCCGGAGACACTTTGGAAGACGCTATCCTCGCTATCGGTGGAGCTCGTCTTCACGTCGCACCCGACGGAAGTCGTCCGCCGCACGCTTCGACAGAAGCACGCGCAGGTGGACCACTTTCTGGATCAGCTGGATCGACCGGACCTCTCGGCTTCTGAGAGAACGACGCTGGTCGAGTCTTTGCGGGGCGTGATCACCGCGGCGTGGGTGACCGACGAGGTGCGGCGCAGTCGGCCCACCCCCCTCGACGAAGTGCGCTGGGGATTGGTCGTATTCGAGCAAACGCTTTGGAACGTGCTCCCAGCGTATCTACGAGAGGTGGACGCGGCGCTGCGTGATGCGACGGGAAAGGCGCTTCCGCTGAACGCCGTCCCGATCCGATTCGGTTCCTGGATCGGCGGAGACCGCGACGGAAACCCCAACGTCACCCCCGAGGTGACGGAACATGCCTGTCTTCTCGCGCGCTGGATGGCCGCCGATCTCTACGCGAAGGAGATCGATGCGCTGCGATCGGAGCTATCCATGCGGTCGGGTAGCGCCGAGCTTCGCGCCCGGGCCGGAAGCTCGTCGGAGCCCTATCGCGTCCTCCTCAAACAAGTCCATCGCCGACTGGGAGCGACACGGAGACACATCGAAGCCTCTCTCGATGGCCGGGAGTCGGGCGAGCGAGAGGTCTACCAGGACGCCGCCGAGCTAGCCGATGTGTTGGCGTTGTGCCACCGATCGCTCGAAGCCACGAACCTTTCCATTCTCGCCAATGGCCGTCTGCTGGATATCCAGCGCCGACTCGCCTCTTTCGGACTCACCCTGGTGAGGCTCGACCTTCGCCAAGAAGCAAGCCGCCACAGCGAGGCGCTGACGGTCGTCACCAAGTCCCTCGGGCTCGGCTCCTACTCGGACTGGGAAGAGAGCGAACGGCAAGCGTTTCTGATCCGTGAGAGCGCCAACCCGCGCTCGCTCATTCCCCCCGAGTTGATGCGCGATCCGAAGCTGGCGACGGAGGTCCGGGACACGTTCGAAACGTTCCGAATGATCGCGCGCCTACCCGCGGACTCCTTGGGCGCTTATGTCATTTCGATGGCGAAAGGTCCCTCGGACGTCCTGGCGGTCGAGCTTCTACAAAGGATCGCGGGCGTAAGGAAGCCACTGCGCGTGGTGCCTCTCTTCGAGACCGTCGACGACCTCCGCTCGGCGGGCGACACGATTCGCACGTTGCTGCTGATTCCCAATTATCAAGAACAGATCTTCGAGTCGCACGGCCGGCAAGAAGTCATGATCGGGTACTCGGATTCCGCCAAGGACGCTGGGCGGCTGGCCGCGGCCTGGGAGCTCTATCGAGCGCAGGAGAACCTGGTCAGCGTCGCCAAGCACCACGGCGTGCCCCTCACCATCTTTCACGGGCGGGGCGGCACGGTCGGCCGCGGCGGGGGCCCCACGGCTCTGGCCATACAGTCTCAACCCCCGGGTTCGATAACCGGCACGCTCCGCGTGACGGAGCAGGGCGAGATGATCGAAGCCAAGTTCGCGCTCCCCGCCATCGCGCTCCGCACGCTGGAGATCTACACGACGGCCGCGCTCGAGGCGACACTCGCGCCGGCGGCCGCTCCGAAACCGGAGTGGCGAGAGATGATGGAGAAGCTCGCGGAGACGGCACGACGGAGCTACCGGGGTTTGGTTTACGAGGACGATCGCTTCGTCGATTACTTCGCGACCGCCACACCCGTTCGCGAGCTCGAGGAGTTTCTGAAGGTCGGAAGCCGGCCCGCGCGACGCCGCTCCGGCACGGATCTTCAGTCCCTGCGAGCCATTCCGTGGGTCTTCGCCTGGACCCAGACGCGTCTCATGCTGCCGACCTGGTTAGGCGTGGGAGACGCGTTGGGCTGGGCTATCGAGGCCGGCCGTCTCGAGGACTTGCGCGCCATGTATCGCGAATGGCCTTTCTTCCACTCGACGCTCGATCTCATCGAGATGGTACTCGCGAAGGCCGATTCCCGCATCGCCGCGCAATACGATCGCGCTCTCGTCCCGAAGGAGCTTCGACCCCTTGGCGACGACCTGCGGGCCCGACTCCTCCGCACCGCGGAGGCCGTGCTCGCGACCACGGGGCACCGGGAGCTACTGCAGCAGAACCCCGTGCTTCGACGCTCGATCAGCGTGCGGAATCCCTACGTCGATCCCATCAACCTCGTGCAGGTCGAGGTTCTGAGAAGGCTGCGCAAACCGGGGAAGGACCAGAGGCTGCACGATGCTCTACTCGTCACGATCAACGGGATCGCAGCGGGGATGCGCAACACGGGTTGATCGTGCCCGAGTGCCGAACGGCCTGCACGGCAGATAGAGTAGGCGACCGTAACGGCGGCCAGAGCGGTCACCGAGGAAGTGTTCCCTTTCTCTTTTCCGGCTCGTGATTCTCACGCCTAAGCAAGACTTCTGTTGACACTTAATCTCTCTTCGGGTATACTTTTCTTATCCAGAAAATGTAGGTTTCCCCAACCTGCCCGCTGGCTGACCCCAAACAACCAGTGCCTTCGCTTCAAACGAAGGGGTGAGACATGCGCGACCGCAGGACGCTCGTCTTGGCTGCGGTTCTCTTGCCACTGGTGCTCGCGCTACTCCCGGCCAGCGCCCTAGCCGGACACGCCAAGCCCAACAAGGATCACAAGAGCCGTGATCGAGATCACGGTAGCCGTGACGACGACAGTCGTGACGACGACAGTCGTGACAACGATGAAATTCCCAACAATGATAGTCCTCTAGCCCAGGCTCCCGGTCAGTGCGCTCAGCCAGCGTCGAGCCTTTTGAGCTGGTGGCCAGCGGAAGGGACCGCCGAGGACGTTTGGAACGGCAACGACGGCACGCTGGTCAACGCCACATTCGGCTCCGGTATGGTGGGACAGGCCTTCGATTTCAGTGGCGTGCAGGATCACGTCAGGGTCCCGCACAGCGCGAGCCTGGATTTCACGGCCAATGACCCTTACACCATCGAGTTCTGGATCCGAACCGATGGCCTCACCCAAGGTCACCCGGCGCTCGTGGAAAAATGGGCGAGCCCGGTGGTCCCCGCCTATCCCTTCGCGGTGCGGCTCAATACCGGCGACACGAGATTCAGCACGGTGGGCCCCAAGGGAACCATCTTCTGCGGCGTCTTCGACGGTTCCGAGTTCCCATACGTTTGGAGCAATGCCATCGTCGATGACGATCAGTTTCATCACGTGGCGTGTGTCTATGACAACGTGGCCAAGTCCATCAACGTCTATATCGATGGCAACTTCGACAACTCGTGGACCTACACGGCTCTGGACGATGTGCCGAACGAAGAAGATATATTCTTCGGAATCCGGGGAAACCTCCACCCGCTCACCGAGTTCAACCGCGTGCTCGACGAGGTGTCCCTCTACACACAAGCACTCGCTCCCGAGGAGATCTATGCAATCTACGCGGCGGGAAGCGCTGGCAAGTGCCGATCCCAGACCGTCGAAATCGACGTCAAGCCGGGCAGCGATACGAACTCCATCAACCTGAACGGCCACGGGGTCATTCCGGTTGCAATCAACGGTAGTGCCAACTTCTCGGTGCTCGACGTCGACCTCGGCTCGCTTCTCTTCGAGGGTCTCGCGGTCGGCGTGAGATGCGGCCGCGGTCCTCAGTGTGGCCTGGAAGATTGGAACCAGGACGGTTTCCTGGACGCCGTCTGTCACTTCGAGGACAATGCCCAGAATTGGACGGGAGGCGAGACCGTTGCCACGCTCACCGGTCAGCTCTTCGACGGCACACTCTTCGAAGGCACCGACAGCATCCGACTCGTCCCGGACAAAGACAAACCCAAGGCCAAAAAGGCAAAAGTAGAGAAGACCAAGAAAGCGAAAAAGTCTAAGAAGAAGTAAGGGAGCTTGAAGAGGGGCTTGCGGTTCTCGTGAGCTCCTCTTTCTGCGTCTGGCAGGCTAACTATTAACCCGTCAGCGGCAAGGAAACCGTCGCCGTCGTGCCCTCTCCTTCCCGGCTATCGATCTCGAGACGGCCTCCGTGTTGGGCAATGATCCCACGCGAGACGAAAAGCCCCCAGTTCGTGGTGGCGATGGTGCTTCCCTTGACCTCGAGCGCCGGCTCGAAAAGGCGCGACAGTTTTTCCGCAGAGATGCCACGGCCGTTGTCCACGACACGGAACACAACCTCCGTGTCACGCCGGTCGCCGTTGATGTCGATCCTCCCATCCTCGGTGACGGCGGCGGCGGCGTTGCGCAGCAGGTTCGAGAAGACCGCGCTCAGCTGTTGCGGCCGGCACTTCACCTGCGGCAAGGGTTTCAAATCCAAGCGCACATCCACGTTTCCGCCTAGCTCGGTACCCACGACGGCCACCGTGTCCTCCCACAGCTGATTCAGATCGGCTACCTGCTCCTCGGCTCGATCAAGGGCGGTGAGGCGTTTCATTCTCTCCATCACTTCCCTCAAGCGCTGACTGGATTGGCGTCCCGAACGCGCCACTTCCTCGAAGACGGGGTCGAGACGGTCATCTCTCCCTGACTCTCCACTTCTCCGACGGTACAGCTCGGCAATCGTATCGAATGCGCTGGTGAGGGCCCCTAGCGGCGTGTTGAGGTCATGGCTGAGCGCGGCGGCTAGACGCTTTTGAGAAGCAACGTTCTCCGAGACCAGGAGTTTCACCTGGGCCTGACGAAGCTCCTCGAAAGACTCCTCGGCCAGCCTACGCGCGCGGAAGGCGTCGGCGCGCCGGTGATACACGACCGCCGTCAGTCCGGTGCAGATCGCAATCATCACCAAGGTGGTCGTCAGGTGAAGTCCGGAAAAGCCGGAGAGCTCATCCCATCGTCCCATCTGGTACGTCATCAGGAGAAAGGAGCCGACG